>JAJDAX010000240.1 GCA_029261615.1 Nitrospinaceae bacterium | reverse complement strand
TTCCGAGAAATCACACCATCTCTTGGAATAAGAATAAACTTGTCCAGCAATGATTATTTAAACCTGAGAACGGACCCGGAAGTCATCCGGGCTTCGCAAATCGCCACTGAAATATACGGAGCGGGAAGTGGAGCTTCTCCCCTGCTTACAGGCTTTGGCCCACTTCACCATCAATTACTAATTGCGTTACAAAGTTGGATTGGGAAAAACTGCGGGTTACTATTTAACTCAGGATTCATGGCAAACCAGGCCCTGATCCATCATCTCCCTGGTCCCAAAGACCTGATTTTGACCGATCGACTCATTCACCATTCACTAGCGCAGGCACTAGGAAATAAAAACAGGCCTTTTCACCGTTTTCATCATAACGACCTCGATCATCTTGAATCATTGCTGGAAAAAAATAAAAATGATTTTGAAACAATATTTGTAATAACAGAAAGTTTATACAGTATGGACGGGGATTCTCCAGACTTGTCACGTATTGCACGTTTGAAACAATCTTATGGTTTTTTCTGGATTCTCGATGAGGCTCATGCTTTGGGGATTTATGGACCCAGAGGAGAGGGTCTGGCAAAAGAGACCGGCGTTTTGGAACACGTCGATATTCTGGTAGGCACCCTGGGAAAATCACTTGCCAGCATGGGCGCTTTCATTTTGACGGATTTAAATGTTGTAACTGACTATCTGACTAATATGGCCGGAGAACTTATTTATTCAACCTTCCTCCCGCCTTCCGCTGCTGGAGCTGCACTTGCGGCAATGGATAAGGTGCAAGTGTCTGGGGAGGACTCTCGAAAACTTCGTACCCTTTCGAAATCATTCAGGGAAAAATTGAAAGCTGATGGACAACAAACCATCGATGGAGACTCCCCTATTATTCCGGTCATTCTGGAAGAACCCGAACATGTTATAAAAATCAGGGAGCAACTTTTGGAATCAGGAATTGCCGTCGCCGCTGTGCGTCCCCCGACAGTACCAAAGGGTGAATCACGAATTAGATTATCCCTCCATTCCGGCATCACCCAATCTCACCTTGATGAGTTTCTATACGCGGTCAACCAATGCGGAGTCCTTTAACGATTATTGGTATTTGTGGATGGGCCATCCCACCCGTCTGGTTCCAGAATCAAATCGTTTCTGTCTTTCCGAATTCAAATGTTAAGACTTTTTATCCTCAAAACCCAGCCGATGAGAAAGAAGCAGGCAGTTTTTTTGAATCCAATTCAGCAGATCTTTGGATTGGATATTCTCTTGGAAGTTTATGGCTTCTTAAAAATGCCGACTTGCTCCCTTCAACCAGCCGAATGGCGTTGTTATCCCCAATTTTGGGCTTTACCAGTGAAATGGCCCAAGGTGGTAAAACCCGTGCGGTTCAATTAGACTACCTAATAAGAAGCCTTAAACGCAGGCCGGACGATTTGGCCTCAGTGTTCTCTTTTCTGAATGATATTGGAATTGACCCAGGGATGACTGGGTTTGGATTTAATATTAAGTCAGACACACTAATTCAAGGATTGAATTTCCTTCGAGATTATTCAATAGGAAATCAAGAGCTGCCCTCTTTCCATTCTTTTCTTGGGAAGCATGATCCTCTTATAGAAGCCGACGTCCTTATGATTAAAATACCTGGATTAAAAATCGTTCCCGACACAGGCCATCATCCAGCCCCTCTGTTGGAATCCCTGGCTAAATTACTTCCTGACATAGACAAGCCCCTGACATGAAAATATTTGGGATTGATTTTACGAGTAGTCCTGGAAAATCCAAGCCACTGGCAATAGCCATTTGTTCTTTGCAAAAGGGTGGGATTCTCCTGCTTGAGGACTTAAAACAATTTACAGAGTTTGATGAACTAGAGGAGTTTCTCAGACAAAAGGGACCCTGGATGGCCGGATTCGATTTTCCATTTGGACAACCCCAGTCATTTTTAGAAAATCAGAAACTGCCTGCAGACTGGTCAAAATACGTAAAGGAAATCGAAAAGTGGGGAAAGAATAAATTTGAGACAAAGGTTCAGAAATTTAAAAACAAAAAAAAACCAGGAGATAAAGAACCACTTCGTATAACAGATGCCCTGGCGGGCGCCCAGAGTCCGTTAAAACTTGTGAAGGCACCTCTTGTGAAAATGTTTCTGGAGGGCGCACCCCGTTTACTGGCTTCAGGAATTTCAGTGGTGCCCTGCAGACCGAGACCAAAAGAAAATCGATATGCAGTTGAAGCCTACCCTGCCCTCATAGCCAAACGCTTTACGGGGCCTTACAAGACAGACACTAAAAATAAAGATACCTCTCAACTAAAAGCATCACGAGAAGCAATTTTAAATGGGATCATGTCATCTGGTTTTCACTCCGAGTTTCATCTGACCCTGGAGCTTGAAACCACTCAACGAGAAACCCTTATCAACGAAGCCTCAGCAGACCAATTGGATGCGGTGCTTTGTGCAATACAAGCCGCGTGGACATGGCGAAATGGTAAACCTCACTTTGGGATACCCAATTCAAAAGAACCTCTTATACGCACTGAAGGATGGATTGTTGACCCCATTTTAGTCTGCGGAAAAAAATCTTTCAAAAAAGAGGAAAACTCTTCAGACAATAGTGGGGTGACGGTCCAGATAAAAAACTTACTTTCCCAGATTAAAACCCTATCAGATATTGGACGAGCCCTTTCGGGGGAAAAGGATTTAAATGCTCTACTTGAAATGATTATCGATAAAGCGCGAAGTTTCACAAAAGCTGATGGGGGTACCCTGTACATCATAGAAAACGACCAACTCCATTTTAAAATCGTCCAAAACGAATCATTGGGAATCCGCATGGGGGGCGTTACTGGCGAGCCCATCGCTTTCACCCCTGTAGATATGAACCAGGCTAATGTATCGGCCTACGTGGCGATGACTGAAAGGCCGGTCAATATTTCGGATGTCTATCGCTATGAACCTTTCGATTTTACGGGCCCCCGTAAGTTTGATGACAAAACAGGGTACCGGACAAAATCCATGCTGGTCGTTCCGATGAAAAACCACGAAAATAAAGTCATTGGTGTTCTGCAGCTACTCAACGCGCGTAACCCGGAAAATAATGACCAGGTTATACATTTTGCAGAGGACTATGTCGGCTTGGTGGAATCACTTGCATCACAAGCCGCAGTCGCCATAACCCATGTGGCTCTTTTGGAAAACGTTAAAAAAGGCTACGCGGATCTGGCCTTGGCCCGTGACCGCGCATTGGAAAGCAGCAGGTCTAAAAGCCAGTTTCTCGCAAATATGAGCCATGAGTTGAGAACACCAATGAATGCGATCATTGGTTACAGCGAAATGTTGCACGAAGAAACTGAAGAACGGAACTTACCTGAGCTTAGTGATGACCTTATAAAAATCATCTCATCTGCGCGTTTTCTACTCGAATTGATCAACGAGATATTGGATTTATCGAAAATCGAAGCAGGGAAAATGGATATCCATCTGGACACCTTTGATATCCAACCGTTACTAACTGAAATCACATTAAATATTAAACCTTTGTTGGACAAGAATAAAAACATCCTTCATACCCAAATTCCAAATGGACTCGGAACTATGACAGCCGATAAAACCCGGGTCCGGCAAACGATAGTCAATTTATTGGGCAACGCTTGCAAATTTACGGAGGGAGGTACGGTAACTCTCTCCTGCAAACGAGAGAAGCGCGGAGATACGGAGTGGATTTTATTTTCCGTTTCCGACACGGGAATTGGGATGACTGAAGAACAAATGATTAATATTTTCCAGGAGTTCAAACAAGCCGATTCCTCAACCACCCGTAAGTACGGTGGGACCGGTCTCGGCCTTTCCATCAGCAAACGGTTCTGTCAAATGATGGGAGGGGATATCCTGGTGGACAGTGAGCAGGGCAAGGGGTCAACTTTTACAATTCACTTGCCAGAAAAAGTAATCCCTTTTACCAAATACCCACGCCGACGGGCTTCCGACCGAGTGTGACCGCTATAAGCGGATCATTTTTTGGTTCTAAATTATGAATTATCGCGACATCTGGAATATAAAGTACAGTGAAAATCAACAAAACCAATCCTCCCCTCCATCTCCAGAAGAAATCGACAGATATATAAAGGTTTACTCTTATTACCTTAGAAACTGGCTTCCAAATAAAAAAGAACAATCAATTCTGGAAGTGGCTTGTGGCTCCGGAAATTTCCTGAGTTTACTAAGGAATAAAGGCTATTCACAAATTCAGGGAATCGACAACAGTCCCCAACAAATCGAATTATCAAAACAACAGGGATTTGAAACAACTCAAGCCAATGCACTGGAATTTTTAAAAAATGACCGTAACAACTATCAAACCATTATCGCTCTGGATTTTATTGAACACCTGACCAAAGACGAAGCATTGGAGTATCTGGAATCTGCTATTCAACGCATTGAACCGGGAGGACGGATCATTTTGCAGACGCCTAACGGGGAAAGTCCATGGGTAGGTTCCGTTTTTCATGGCGACCTCACCCATGAAGTTTGTTACACTCCCCACCTTCTTGAAAAACTGTTACGCCATGCAGGATTTGAAAATATTAAATCGCGACCATGTGGACCGCCTCCTGTCGACCTCATTTCATCAACACGGAAACTCATTTGGGAAGGTATGACTCTGGTTTGCAGATTATTAAATATTATTGAAGGAGCGGTCTCCAGCGGCATCTATACGCGCGTCTTCATGATTTCCGGAACCAAGCCCCGCTGACCTTTATTATGCATCCACCTCCTTCTAACCAGGAATACGAAGAAAAACTGATTGAAAGTTTTTCCAAGCACGCTCATACCTATGACCGCCACGCTCAGTTGCAGCGCAGTATGGCGGAAAGACTTGCTTCCATGTTGCCCTCACCTTTACCACAGCCAATACTTGAAATTGGATGTGGTACCGGACTATTCACCAAACATCTACTCAGTAAACAGGCAAACCACCTTTATCTGAATGACCTTGCCCCCGGCATGTTGAAATCGATTGAAAACCAGTTAACCCTGCCCAAAAAAAGCCAATTACTGCTGGGCAATGCCGAGAAACTGGAGTTTCCAAAGGTTAAGATGATTACAGGCAATGCAGTGTTCCAATGGTTTCAAACCCCACGGGATACCCTTGAGACTTTCACCAAATTCCTTGAAAAAGACGGCATAGTTCTCTTCAGCACCTTTGGCACAAAAACTCTTCAGGAATTTCGCAACCTGGGTTCCCTGGAAAGCCCCAATTTTTTGTTGTCAGCGGAGCGGTGGGAACAGTCGCTTAAAAAAGCAGGATATAAAATACAACGTCGGGAAATAGAAGAACGCCACGTATTTTTCAAAAACACCCGGGAACTTTTAAAAAACCTCCAGCAAATTGGAGCGGCTCCAGTCCGAATGCTAAAACCCTCCGAATTAAAAAAATTAATTCGCGATTACGACACCGAATTTCAAACCGCCCAAGGGGTCTACACTCAATGGGAACTTCTTTATTTTTCAGCCATCAGGCATTGATCCAACGCCTTCATTTCTTCGCATAACTTAAAGTCTTTCTTGGGATATTCCGTTAATTACAGGATGAGCCCTGTTACCCTCAATTCAATGGATACCTACAAGTCAAACTTGGATTACCTACAGGAATATTTCCCCGCATTGGCTGAAAAATTCGAAAATTTCCAACAATCCGGGGCATTTTCCCTAGAGCCTACCAGACAAGGCATACCCACGCTGACCTGCAAATTTCCAGACGGTAAAATCCTCTCACTTCATAGTCGATATAATCCGGCTCAAGAAGCTTCTCAATTTATAAATACGTTGGATTGCCAGAAATCATCAAATTTCATTGTATTTGGATTGGGTCTTGGATATCACATTGTCGAACTCATCAAAAAAGCACCCCGGCATTCGAAAATTCTGGTTGTAGAAGGTCGAACTGAAATTTTCAAATACACTATGCAATGCGAACACTTTACCGAGTTATTACATCGACCCAATATTCGGTGGTTGATCGGAGAAGATGCCAGAGATCCGGCAATTACTCTCTCGGACTGGAAAGATAGCTTTGCCCTGAACGGTTTCCTCCCGGTTCGTTTTCAGCCCTTGACTCAATTTAATTCTGAATTTTGCGCAGACTTTGAAAAAACATTGGGAGATTCCCTCCGGGAAACCCAGGTCAGTCATAACACTCGCCGTGCATTGTCCCGTATCCTTTATCAAAATTGTTTTCAAAATTTCAAGTCATCGATAAACTCCCCCGGGATAGTCCATCTGGAAGGCATAGCAAACAATGAGCCCGTCCTGGTGGTTGCAGCCGGACCATCCCTCGATAAAAATATTCAATTGATAAGGGGTATCCAGAATAGTTGCCGGATTATCGCCGTCTCTACGGCCTTAAAACCATTACAGGAAGCAGGTATCGAACCCGACTTTGTCGTCGCCATTGATCCAAAGCCTGTTTCTTCTACCGCTTTTGAAAACGCAAATCCTTCATCCAAAACCAGTCTGGTATTCAATCCTGTTATTCCGGAAAATATTACTGACCAATTTCCCGGAAAAAGATTTGTGATAGATGCCCAGCCTTATTTATGGAAATTTTTAAACACAGGGGCAACGCCTAAAGGGGAGCTTGGCGAGAGCGCCTCGGTTGCCCATACCGCTTTGAACCTCGCCCTACATATGGGATGCACTCCCATTATTCTGGTCGGTCAGGATTTGTCCTTCCAGAGCGACCGTTCTCACTGTTCAGGAGCTTTCCATAAAGAGTCGCTGGTTCAAAACATTGGAACCAACCAAACATCAGGAAGATTGCATCAACGTCAGCGCGGTGGCACGGCAAGCGCCGCAAGAGTGTCCCAGGATTTTTTTGGAAACACCATTTCAACCACCAATGCGCTGGAATCATTCCGTTTCCCCTTCGAGAAAATCAAAAAAAGCGGAACCCGATTGGTTAATGCCACCGAAGGCGGGGTTAATTTATCAGGCATCGAGAACGCCACTTTGAAAGAAATCCTCGCGGGATTAACTATCCTCAAACTTCAGAAAACAACTCCAACTAAAAACCGGGCTCCATCTGGAAATATTGATTTGGATTTTAAGCAGAAACTGGCAAGGCAGATAACTGATCAGACAATCAAACTAGACAAGCTATTGAGTACAATTCAGATTTGGTTGAACAAAAACAAACCGATACAACAGGGGCTTTTTTCTGAAAATATTCTGAATGAGGAAGCCTTGTCCGAGCAGATATCAGCAGCGGAAACTATTTTAGCGAGTATCATCCAAGATAAAGACAGCGTGCAATTACTTCAGGAATATTTATACTCTGAGTTTCTAGACTGGAACCGGGAAACATATCAAATTGAACTATTAAAGAATGACGTTGAGCAAACAAATCGAAAATTGAAGCGGGATTTTGTTCTTTTTTCTGAAATTGAAGCAACAATCAAGTGGTTTCAAATCGAATTTGGAAAATTGCTTGAATAAAATATTTGTCCTACTTTTTCACCCCTACCAGCAAACCCGAGTCATCTTCGAGCGGAATTCTTTTCAATTTGCTAAATCCTGATTTTTTCAACAGGGTCTCTGTTTCTTTCCAGGTATAGGTTTTCCCCGTCTCGGTAAAAAGCAGCATCGTAAGTGAAAACATGGACGCCTCTTTTGGGCCCGTGCGTGTATCGTTAAGGAAATAGTCCAGTAAAACCACACGACCGCCAGGATTTAACGCCTGATACATTTTCTTTAGCAGTCGGGTATTTTCTTCCGGACTGTATATATGCAGGATGTTTGAAAACAATATTGTGTCAAATCCTTCTCCAAAATCTGTATCAAAAAGATCACCCGGCAGTTTCTCTATCCGTTTCCAGGCTGGAGTTTTTCCCCATATATCCTGAGCCACTTTCAGTGCCGATTTGCGGTCCAGCAAAGTTCCCCTGGCTTTCTTATCCTTCTTTAAAATTTCAGCCGTATAGGAACCGGGGCCGGAACCCAGATCAAGCAATCGACCGACAGGTTGTTTGGCTACGTGGGTAGCAACCTTTGTGGCCCGGGTTTGACTTCTTTCATGCATGGCATGTGTGAACAAGCTCCGGCGTTGCGAATCATCTTTTTCATGCTTTCCCGAAAATTTCCGGCCCTTTCGAATAATCCCCAGCAGTCGCCCATACTCCTCGTTATCCTCCCCCTTTAACATCACCGTTCCCTTTTTATAATCCGGACTGATTTTGCAAAAATGTTTGAACATTTCGGAGGTGTTGGAATATTTTCCATGCTTGAGGTGCATAGCTTTCAAGGTCACGAGACAATTAAGCAAAGCTTCAATTCCCTCTTCTGAAAACTTTCCTGTCCTGGCCAGGGTTTTGGCAGTGACTTTCTTTTTTCCCACAAGAGTGAAAATATCCAGCTCAAGTGCAGCGATCAACAACTGTGCTTCTTCCAACTGATCGATCTTGTTCACAAATTGTTCGTAAGTGAGAATCATGGGTTACTCGTCTAAAAGTGATTGGACATGAGCTTCAAGCCCTTGCCCGGAGCCGAACAGGTTATGCCGCACGACTCCTTTTTTATCTATCAATATGGCTGACGGCGTGCCTTTCATTTGATAAGTTTCAAATGTCGCCGCGTTGAATTCCTTTTTATTGAGATAAGCCGTTACCTGTTCCCTGATCCAGGTCTGGTTCACTTCCGGCATGCTGTCGTATTGTGGAAAATCCCGCAAGATCACCTGCTGAATCGCCTCCTCAGGCACTTCCCCATGACACGGGGTGATGTGATCCCAGGCTACTGGAAACGGAATAAAGTATTGAAGGCGATCCATACTCAGCATATCGAGCTCCGACAAGTGTCGATGGGTTTCACCAACCACTTCTCCTGTCTCAAGCAACATGCGGAGATTATCAATACTGTTCAAACGATAGTCTTCAAATGCAGTGGCGAGGCCCCACACCTCAAGCGGTTCCTCCTTATTCTTAAGATAAATATCGATAGCCTCAGGAAGTCCACCCACAAAGCAACCGGGGCAATTCACCTGGAATGCTTCGATTAAAATCACCTTGCCCCGATTTTCCTCGATCGTACCTGGATTCCCCTGAACCCATTCTTTTATATCCAGCGGGGGTGCGGGGTTATTTATTAATGCCAACTGTCGGATCCTCCTGAATGCGTTTTTCGAGTCGTTCCATTAAATGACGAATGCGTGGCGGGGGATTGCGCTCCATTGCCTTGTGCAGAATATAAAGCGCCCGGCTTCTCTGATCATCGCGATAATGTGTCAATGCAAGCAAGAGACTGGCTTCCTGCCATTTATCCCCCTTGGTCACCTCTTTGACCAGAGTCTCCAAAGATTTCGCCGCCTGCTTCCATTTTCGAAGTTTATAAAAAGAAGCCCCGGTGCCAAACAGGATATTATCGCGAAGGTGGGCCGGATAACGCGATTTTAAAACTCTAAGAAACTGAGCAGCCGCGTCGAGATATTTTTTATCGCGGAATAGGGTAAATGCCGTGCGATACTTGCCTTCGTTAAATTTCTTCGAGTCCCGTGCCCGAATGATGGCCTGCAATTCATTCTGGAGTTTGCTGACCGATCCTTTCAGACCGGTCACTTTTTCTCCGGAAGTTTTGTTCAATTTTTCAAGCTCGGCAATACGGGCCATCATATTGCGGTCAAGTTCAGCCAGTTTTTGGTCCCAGGCTGCCCGCCCGCCATCGAGATTTCTCGCGGCTAATTCTAGTTCATTGAACCCGAACACCAGTTTCTCGATTTCAGCCGCAAGCGAATCAAGTTCCCTCTGCCTGAGTCTCCTGGCCTCTAACTCATTCTCTGAAGGAGGTTCCCATTGATACATTTCCTCTGGGTCGATGCTTTCAGGAACAATAAAAGCGGTCTCATCACCTTCGCCAGAAAGCCCCACATCGTCATAATCATCCTGCCAGGACTTGACACACCCGGTCAGGCATATTAATAGAATGATAGAGGTTAATGCCCATCCGGGCCGGATTGATCGCATATCGGGTCCTTTACTCAATTCGCCTCATAGTTTAGTCCATAAACGTCTATTTTTCAAAAATTTATGGGCATTATCCCTTTACGCATCCCAGCTCAGACGATCCAGTTTTCACCCCTCTGAATTGGCCTGAAGTAAAGCCAATGCAGTTTTATAAATGATTTGAGGTCTCGTAAAATGACCGATTACTACAAGACTCTGGGCATTCCCAAAACCTCATCTGATGATGAGATCAAAAAAGCTTATCGGAAGAAAGCCAAGGAATTCCACCCAGACCACAACGAAAATAATCCACAGGCCGAGGAGCAATTTAAAAAAATCAGCGAGGCTTACGCTGTACTCAGCGATAAAGATAAACGGAAACAATACGACCAGTTCGGTGAGGACGGATTCCGCAAGCGCTATTCCCAGGAGGATATTTTCCGCGGATTTGATCCTGAAGAAATCATGCGTGGATTTGGCATGGGAGGCTTTGGTGGAGGTGGAGGAGGCGGAATAGAAGATTTTTTCCGCGGACACGGCTTTGGAGGACAAAGTCACGGACCCACAAAAGGGCAGGATATCCAGAGCAGGCTGGAAATTTCCTTTGAAGAAGCTGCTCTGGGTGTAGAGAAAAACCTATCCATGCGGCTACCCGGGGGGCTCCAAGATATTCAGGTAAAAATCCCACCCGGTGTTAAAACCGGGAGTAACCTCCGACTCGCTGGGAAGGGACAACCCAGCCCGAATGGCGGCCCCAAGGGCGATCTGTATTTGAAAATCAAAACGGGATCTCACCCCATTTACAAAAGGGACGG
>JAJDAX010000239.1 GCA_029261615.1 Nitrospinaceae bacterium | reverse complement strand
GAGGACGAGGTCGCACCCTTTCATCGCTTCCTTAACGCCAAACGGGTCGCGGATATCGCCCGAAAATACCTCGAGCTGCTCCAGTATTTCAGGTGGACTGTGATCGAGCCAGCCCCAGGAGTTGAACGAGTTGTAATAGACAAAGGCTTTAACGTTCAAGCCTCGGCGGACACACTCTTCCGTTAGATGCGAACCGATGAAACCGTCGGCACCGGTGATCAGGATTTTCTGGTTCTTTAACTGCATAGTCCTGTTTTCCCCGTTGGGGCTGGGTGGTAAGATAAAATTTTTATGTTAAGAAACAAACTATAGCAAATATTGATAGCCAACACCTTTAAAAATATAAAAATATATTTTCTGGTTAGGTTTGCATCAGGGGATCAGAAGAATAAAAATAAATATCTTTTTTTTCACAAAACTTTTTCTTCTTACCTCGTTTTCGAGGCAGGTCAGTATCTCCAATCTATGTGAGAACTCATCCGAGGCTGTGTCTTGAATTTCCTGAGCAGGGAAAATCAATGATTCTCGTAAAAAACCATTCTCAAAAAGGATCGCCAACAAAGCCCGGAAAGTTTCAAGTTTTATCGTTGAGGCTAGTCAGGATTTTAGTTCAAGGCCTCAAAAACAGAAGACCAGAATAGATTATAAAAACGGCCTGTAAATTGTTGCCTGATCCAGGAATCAAGTCCTACGTTTGAATTTAAGGCTTTTGATTATAATAGTATGGACAAAATCCTGTTCACCCTTTATATCTAATATGGTGTATTAACTTTACATGGAATGGAATTGATGTCTTCCGAATTTCAAATCAAAGATCTCGTCAGTGAAAACGTAGCCACCGCTCCAGCGGTCTATCACAAATTGCAGATGGCTTTGGCGAATTCCGAATCCACCTTTCAGGATTACGCAGAAATAATACAGGGGGATACTGGTCTTGCCGCCCGTCTTTTGAAGATTTCGAACAGTTCCTTTTTTGGTTTTGATTCAAAAGTCGAAAGTATCACCCATGCCATGTCCATCATCGGGCTGGAGCAGATCATTGATCTGGCACTGGTCTCCATGGTAATTGACAAGTTCAAGGGAATTCCAAAAGAACTGATCGTCATGGAGCAGTTTTGGCGTCACAGTATTGCAGTTGGATTGTGTGCCCGTCTGATCGCTCGAGGTCTCAACGAGCCCAACGCCGAGCGTTTTTACCTTGCGGGAGTCCTCCATGACATTGGCAGTCTGGTGTTTTATAAAGAAATCCCGATTCAAGCCCGGTTGATACTTTCAGAGGCGCAGGTTGATAAGAAACATTTGGATGGGGTTGAAAAAGAAATTCTCGGGTTCCATCATGGGGAAATGGGAGGGTATCTTTTACGTGAATGGGGATTGCCTGAAGTTTTCCACGAGTCCATCCCTTTTGTCCACCAGCCTTCCAGAGCGACGAACCATTCAGAAGTGGCCACCATCCTGCATCTGGCCGATTGCGTCGCCTATCATCTTGAACTGGGTAACAGCGGGGAACCTGGCAAGCCTTCCATTGAAAGAGGTTCGATGGCACGGCTGGGTCTGAACGAGGAAACCTTCAATAAAGTTCAGGACGAAACCCTCGGCCAGTACAGTTTTACAGTTGAGTCCTTCCTGGGCTGATATAAGCATTCCTACCTTCTCATCCTTTCAATTATTTCGTCGTTCCCCCATACCAGAACATCACAATGGCGGAAGTCTCCTATAGAACTGAGAGGAGAACCCTCGAAAAATTAGAGGGTCAATCGAAAATCATCTATAATTGGCTTCCTTTAATTATCTTTCCCTTGGGGGAGCTTTTATGTCAGGTGAAAAACCGGAGGGGATCCGGCGTCTTGAACAATCCAGGAAGAAACTCGATGGGGTCAAGCTGGTCAAGAAAAACCTTGCGGGCATCGATCTCAGTACAGGCAGCCTGAAAGAGGCTCAACTGACAGGGTCCAATCTGAAACAGGCGGATTTTTCAGGCGCTTTTTTAAATGGAGCCCAGCTAAACAAATCCAATTGTGAGGCTGCCCGATTCAAAGAGGTCTCGGGGATCCGGATCAATTTTGAAAAAGCACGATTGTCGGGTGCGGATTTGTCGGGTGCGGATTTTTCAGAAACCAACTGGAATGAGGCAGTTGCCGATGGGGCGTTGCTGACTAACACGAAGTTGCGTCGTGCTTATATGGCAGGTGTGTCTTTGGTGGAGGCCGATCTCTCTAACGCTGAATTGGCTAAGTCCAACCTGGGCAAAGCCCATCTCAAAAAGGCCAGGCTTGATGGTGCCAATATTTCTCAATCTCATCTGGCTAAAGCTGATTTCAGTGGAGCCAGTATGGTGTCGGCTAATTTGTCGGACTGCAATATATTAAGCGGAGATTTTCGAAATGCTAAGATGGAAAGGGTGGACCTTTCCGAATCTGACCTTAGACGCGCCTTCTTGCGCGGGGCGGATTTATCTGCGGCCAACCTGAAAAAGGCCAACCTGAGGGGGGCTGATTTTGACCATGCCATTCTTGTTGGAACACAATTGCATGGTGCGGACATATCCCTGGCTTTCAACCTCACAGCCGACCAGTTAAACAGAGCTCATCTTGATTCTAAAACCAAATTACCGGAGTACCTTAAAATCGAATGGTCCTCAGAGACGGATTTTAAAGTTCTGGCCAACCCAAAATAATTTCACCACCGTGAGCGGTGAAAATTTAAGAGCCCGGGTTGCAGTGTCTGAACTTATGGAAGGGCGCTAAAAAAAAACATCATTTGCTCTTAAGAGCTAAGCCCGCTTGCCTTGTTCAAACGCTTAGAATCGTGAGGTTGCATCTTCCGGGCAGGATTCGATTTTGTGTATAGATAGATCGGATCCTCTTTGTTCAGCCTCTTTTTCCATCCTCAAACCCACAGTGGCATCCAGTATTTTGTAGACGGCAAATCCGGCCGTTAGGGCCACCCCGATTGCGAGTACAGAGCCAACCAACTGTGAGACGAAGGAAACGCCGCCCAATCCCCCCAGGCTTTTTTGTCCGAAAATACCGGCAGCAATACCACCCCAGGTACCTGAGATACCGTGCAAAGGCCAGACTCCAAGCACGTCATCAATTTTCAACTTCTCCTGTTCCCAGATGAAGCCTTTAACGAATATCACAGCGGCAATCGAACCGATGGCAAACGCTCCGATGGGATGAACCAGATCTGAACCAGCACAGATTGCTACCAGACCTGCCAGCGCGCCGTTGTGGACGAACCCTGGATCGTTGTCTGAAATGAGGAGTGCTGTGATGATACCGCCTGCCATGGCGAAGAGGGAGTTCATGGCGACCAGCCCTGAAATGCCAGTAAGGGTGGCGGCGGACATGACGTTGAACCCAAACCAGCCCACGCAAAGCATCCAACTGCCTAACGCGAGAAAGGGGATGTTGCTTACGGGGATGGGTCGACTGCGTCCCTGGGAGTCCCAGCGCCCTAAGCGGGGACCCAGGATGATCACGCCAACAAGAGCCAGCCATCCGCCCATTGAATGGACAACGACGGATCCTGCAAAATCGTGAAACGGTGCACCTGTCAGGTTGGCGAGCCAGGAACCCTCCTGCCCGAGAAAGTTGATTTTTCCCCAAACCATTCCTTCAAAGGTGGAGTAAACCACGCCCACAAAAATGGCGGCAGCGAATACCTGTGGCCAGAACTTCGCTCTTTCGGCAATACCCCCCGAAATGATTGCGGGAATGGCGGCCGCAAAGGTCAACAGGAAAAAGAAATGAACGAGTTCGTATCCCTGATTGTTGCCAACGATAGTTTCAGCCGAGCTGTAAAAATAAACTCCATAGGCGATGGCGTAGCCTACGACAAAATAGACCACGGTGCTGAATGCAAAATCAGCTATGATTTTTACCAGGGCATTGACCTGGTTTTTTCTTCTTACAGTGCCTACCTCCAGAAACGCGAATCCGCCGTGCATGGCGAAAACCATCACCGCGCCTAACAACATGAAGAGCACATCTCCGCTGTGTTCCAGCGCAACGTTATCAAGATTCATTATTTGGACCTCCTTTTTCTCCTCGGGAAGCCACGCATGAGTATAATGGAAGCGGCAAGTCCCCCCAAGTCTTTTTCCAATTACCTTTTGGTCAAAGACGCAAAAAACAAATCATTATAGACTAATTTATGGCTGAAATCATACAGGACCTGACGCTTCTTCTTCTAGTCTCGCTCCCGATTAATTTATTGTTCCATAAAATCAAATGGCCTTCGATCATGGGCTATCTGGTAGCGGGGGTTTTGATTGGGCCTCATGCTCTGGGTCTGATTTCTGATCCGGAGTCGGTGGAACATCTTGCTGAAATTGGCGTTATCCTTTTGATGTTCCTCATTGGTCTCGAATTTTCGTTAAGTCACATTTTGAAAAATGTTGGCCGGATTTTTACTGCCGGTACCCTTCAATTAGGCCTCACCACAGCAGCCGTGACCCTGCTTAGCCCGGTTTTTGGTTATTCGACTCAGACAGGTCTGATTCTTGGAATCCTCGTTGGGCTGAGCAGTACGGCGATTGTCCTGAAAATGATCACAGACCGTGCAGAGATCGACACTGCCCATGGCAGGGTTGGAATTGGCGTTTTATTGTTTCAGGATATTTGCGTCCTTCCATTAATGCTGCTGGTGCCTTTACTTGGGAGCGAGGTTCCTTTATCAGGTGTGGACCTTACCTGGGCGCTGTTGAAATCGGCACTTGCAGTGGGGGGTGTTTTCCTGGCCTCGCGCCTTATAGTCCCCAAAGTCCTTCATGGCGTGGCCCGGTTCGGCAACAAGGAACACCTGACCTTGTTTGTTATTCTCCTGATCCTGGGCACGGCCTGGGTTGCGCACCACCTGGGCTTGACGCTGGCGATGGGTGCTTTTATCGCTGGAATGATCCTGTCTGAATCCGATTACCAGCACCAGATATCACTTGATATTCTGCCGGTGAAAGATTACTTCAGCAGCATCTTTTTCATTTCCGTTGGTATGCTGCTGGATGTGGGGGTTTTCTGGCAGCACGC
>JAJDAX010000238.1 GCA_029261615.1 Nitrospinaceae bacterium | reverse complement strand
ACCGGAATCCCGGCAACTTTTTTAATGTGCTCGGCAGCTACTTTCAACCCGTTTTCATCAATGTCGACGAGATACAGATTGGCTCCCTGCTTTGCAAATGTTTCTGCTGTGGCACGACCAATGCCGGAACCCGCGCCTGTGACATAAACGACCCTTCCCTGAAGCGCCGGAGGCTTGGCCTTGCCCAGCTTGGCCTGTTCCAGCGACCAGTATTCCATGTCGAAAAGATCGTCGTCGCCCAGCGGCTGATAGGCGTTGACTGAAAAGGAGTCGCGCAAAATTTCAATCGTGTGTTCGTACAAGTCGGCAGAGATGCGTGTTTCCTTTTGCGTCTTGCCAATGGTGACTAGCCCTAGACCCGAGACCAGCAGCACGCGTGGTAGCGGGTCCAGTTCTGTCTTGTCGACACCTTTTGCATCGCGGTTGCGTTTAAAGTAATCGTGATAGTCCTCGATAAACGCTTCCAGCGCGGTTTCGATTTCCTTCTTCAGCGCTTCTGCGTCTTCTGTGTTTTTGAGATCCAGTAACAAGGGTTTCTGTTTGGTACGGATGACGTGATCTGGTGTTGCCGTTCCGATCTGCGACCACGTCGCGGCTTCCTTGCTGGATGCAAATTCCCGCGCAAGATCAGATTCGCGGTGGTGGACCAGCCAATGGGCTCCGGTCCGTTCGTGGAAAAGTCCGCGTATCAAGGGAGCAATGGCCTTCAGTATTTCGTCAGGAGACGCACCGGTGCTGTTATTCGGTGTCAGCGATTTTTGCTGGTGGCTTTTGATGTAATCTTCTGCCTTCGTGACCGCTTCGATATGCCGGTCGTAACTTTCCTTGGCGTTGTCGGCAAAAGTGAACAGCCCGTGATTGATCAGCACCAGTCCCTTGACGTTGGGATTGGCTTCGTAGGCTTCGGCGGCCGCTTTCGCCAACAGGAAGCCGGGCATGATGTAGGAAACGATCCCCATATCCTCACCAAACACCTTGCGGCAGACATTTTCTGCATCCGGCTGGTTGGCCAGAGTCAGAATCGCATCGGCGTGTGAGTGATCGACAAACTTTTGCGGCAGGAAGGCGTGCAGCAGGGTCTCAACTGAGGGGTTGGGAGATTTGGCATCGAGCAGGTTGGTACGCTGATCGTTGACCATCGCCTCATCCGAGAGCCCATCCAGCGCTCGCAGTTTTTTGAGGTATTCGAGTTTGACCCCGGGAAGCCCTGGAGGTTCCAGTGTGTCTAGGTCCCAGCCACTGCCCTTGACGTATAAAACCTCCACATCGTTGCCCAGTCGGTCCTGAGTAACCGATTTAACCGAAGTGTTGCCCCCGCCATGCAGGACCAGCGCCGGGTCGGCTCCGATCAAACGGGACGTGTATACCCTGAGCGCGAGGTCTTCTCCCTCGGCCTTGTATTTGTCTTTATAAGCTTGCGCTTCCTGGTCTGTCCATCGATTTTGCATGGAAGAAACAATAGCAGAACTGGCCCCTTTAGAAAAGTTTGATTTTGAAAAAAGAGATGCGGTCGCCGAATAAATGGCAGATGCATTCCCCCCGGTTCTATGCTAAAGTTGCCGCAAATATTGAAATTGTCCTCCCTGTTTCCGATCCTTTCTCCATGCTCGCAAAAATACACGTTACATTGAAGAACGGTGTTTTAGACCCGCAAGGTAAAGCGGTTCATCATGCGTTGACCGACCTCGGTTTTGGCGAAGTGCAAGCGGTTAATGTCGGAAAATACCTGGAACTGAAGCTCGATGGGGTGAGCGCAGAGGAAGCAGAGAGCCGTGTGCGGGAAATGTGCGACCGGCTTCTGGCCAACACGGTTATCGAATCCTACCGATTCAATCTGGAACCCTGAAAACCTTAGGAATCTGCGGTGGCGATATGAAGTGCGGCGTTGTGGTTTTCCCCGGTTCCAACTGCGACCACGATTGTTATCACATCCTCAAGCACATCATGGGATGGGACACGCGATGGGTCTGGCACAAGGATGTGAGCCTTGAAGGGCTCGATCTTCTGGTGCTGCCCGGTGGTTTTTCCTATGGTGATTACCTGAGGGCGGGTTCTATCGCCTGTTTTTCTCCTATCATGAAAGCTGTATCCGAATTTGCCGGTCGCGGAGGTAAGGTGCTCGGCATTTGCAACGGGTTCCAGGTACTCACCGAATCAGGACTCCTCCCGGGTGCTCTGATGCGCAACCGGTCGCAGCGATTTATATGCAAATTCCTGAACGTCCGGGTAGAAAACGAAGCCACACCATTCACTGCCGCCTGTTCTGAGGGAGACGTGTTGTCCCTCCCGGTTGCCCACGCCGATGGAAATTATTACGCCGATGCTGAAACCGTAAAGAAACTGGAAGACAACGGGCAAATCGTCCTGCGCTATTGCGGTGATTCCGGACAAGTGACCGATGCAGACAACCCCAACGGATCTGCAGGAAATATCGCGGGTATCATCAATGAAACGAAAAATGTCATGGGCTTGATGCCGCATCCTGAACGCGCGGCGGACCCTGCTCTTCCAGGCTCTGACGGACGCAAACTGTTCGACTCCCTGCTGGCTTTCGCATGAGCCAATCAATGGACCCCACCGCCTGCCCTGAAATCACCGACGCTCTTCTCGACGAGCACAACCTGAGTCGCGAAGAATACAAGCGTATCGTCGAGCTCATAGGTCGAGAACCGAACTGGGTAGAGCTTGGCGTGTTCTCCGCCATGTGGAGCGAGCATTGCAGTTATAAGAGCTCGAAGCCACATCTCATGACCCTGCCAACCAAAGGCCCGCGTGTTATTCAGGGGCCGGGGGAAAATGCCGGTGTGGTCGACATCGGTGATGGTCAGGCCGTCGTGTTTAAAATCGAAAGCCACAACCATCCTTCGTTTATCGAACCCTACCAGGGAGCGGCGACCGGGGTTGGCGGAATCCTGCGCGACATTTTCACCATGGGCGCGCGGCCTATCGCTCTTCTGAATTCCCTGCGCTTCGGCGAACCCACGCATCCGAAAACACGTTATTTGTTGAACGGCGTGGTCAGTGGCATTGCAGGCTATGGCAACTGCATAGGTGTGCCCACGGTGGGTGGCGAAATTTATTTCGATGCCTGTTACAACGGCAATATTCTGGTCAACGTTTTTTCATTAGGCCTGGTACAGGCCGATCGAATTTTCCTCGGCAACGCATCCGGTGTCGGCAATGCCGTGATTTATGTCGGGTCCAAAACCGGACGCGATGGCATTCACGGTGCCTCAATGGCCTCCGCTGAGTTTGATGACAAGACAGAAGAAAAACGACCGACCGTTCAGGTTGGCGATCCCTTCACTGAAAAACTGCTACTCGAAGCCTGCCTCGAAAGTATGAAAGAGGACTGGATCATTGGCGTGCAGGACATGGGCGCGGCAGGCCTCACTTCATCTGCTTTTGAAATGGCGGACCGCGCCGGTCTGGGACTGGAAATGAATATTGACGATGTGCCCATGCGCGAAGAAGGAATGAACGCCTACGAGGTCATGCTGTCGGAATCACAGGAGCGCATGCTGTTCGTGGTGCAGGCAGGACGCGAGGATGACGCACTCACCACTTTCCGCAAATGGGATCTCGATGCCGAAGTCATAGGCCGTGTGGTGGAAGGCGACCGCATGACCATCTCTCACCATGGACAGACGGTACTCGACCTTCCTGTTAAAGCGGTGGTCGAAGGCGGACTGGCGGTGAGTCGTCCCACAAAAAGACCCGCCAATCTGGATAGCATTCAGGAACTGGATGTCAGCTCTATAGAAATCCCAGACACGGGGGAGATGCTCAAACGTTTGCTGGCCTCGCCAACGATTGCGCACAAGGGGTTTGTGTTTGAACAATACGACCATATGGTGCGCCTCAACACGTGCGTGTTGCCGGGATCGGATGCCGCCGTCCTGCGCGTTCCGGGTACAAAGAAAGCACTGGCCATTTCCGTCGACTGCAACAGTCGCTACGGCTATCTCGATGCTTTCACGGGCGGGCAGATCGCCGTTGCCGAAGCCTGTCGCAATGTGGTGTGTTCCGGCGCGGAGCCCATCGGGGTGAGTAATTGCCTCAATTTTGGCAATCCCGAGAATCCTGAAATTATGTGGCAGTTTGAGCAGGCAGTGCGCGGGTTGGGCGACTGGTGTCGATTCAACGACATTCCGGTAGTCAGCGGTAATGTCAGTCTCTATAATGAAACCAAGGGCGAAGCAATATATCCAACACCGACTATCGCGGTGGTCGGCCTGATCGATGACGTGGACCTTCATTGCACCCAGGGTTTTAAGCGCGAAGGCGACCGCATTGGATTGATCGGACAGAATCTCGAAGAACTCGGCGGAACCGAATATCTAAAAATAGTGACATCAGAGCTGAGAGGAAAACCGCCTCAGTTGGACCAGGCACTGGAAAAAAATGTGCAGGCGCTTTGTCTTGACTGGATCAGGAAAGGGCAGCTTTCATCAGCGCACGATTGTTCCGAAGGTGGACTGGCAGTGGCATTGGCGGAATCTTCCATGTCGGCTCCCAAGGGCCCGATTGGCGCGGATGTGAAAATGGATTCTACCCTGCGTCCGGATGCTCTGTGGTTTGGGGAAACACAATCCCGTATTGTGGTGTCATTTTCTCCAGATGATGAAGATAAATTAAAAGAATCAGCTGACAAGGCTGGTGTGCCCTTCGAAGTGATCGGCATGGTTGGCGGAAATCGAATACAATTGCAACTGAATGGAGCCGTGGTAATGGACGAAGCAGTTGCTGAATTGAACCGGGTATGGACTTCATCCTTGGAGGAATACGCAAATCGTGTTGGCTGACTCTGATAAATTTCACGACGAATGCGGTGTGGTCGGTATCTACGGCCATTCCGAAGCCGCCAATCTGGCCTACCTTGGCCTGTACTCGCTGCAGCATCGCGGGCAGGAAAGCGCTGGCATTGCCTCTGTCGATAAGGGGGATGTCAAAGTTGAAGTGGGGATGGGGCTGGTTGCAGACGTGTTCACGCAGGATTGTCTGGAACGTTTGCCGGGCGATGTTGCCATCGGCCACAATCGCTATTCGACTGCGGGTGAAAGCCATGTGAAGAACGCCCAGCCTTGCGTGATCAAATATTCTCACGGATCACTGGCGCTGGCGCACAATGGCAACCTGGTCAACGCCGATGGCATCCGCGAGCAACTGGTTGAAGACGGATCGATTTTTCAGTCCACCAACGACAGTGAAGTCGTTCTCCATCTAATAGCCCGATCGCATGCTGAAAGTTTTGTCGAGCGCGTGGCGGAAGCGCTCAGTCAGGTGCAGGGTGCGTATTCCCTGGTGCTGATGTCTGAAAATGAAATCATCGCGGCGCGTGACCCACACGGGTTCCGACCGCTGGTGCTGGGAGATATCGACGGCGCGCCGGTGGTGTCATCCGAGTCCTGCGTCATGGACCTGATTGGCGCAAAATACGTGCGCGAAATTGAACCCGGAGAAATTGTGTTGATCAACGAAAAGGGAGTCACTTCCTATTCTCCCTTCCCCGTTGTCGAGCCCAAGAAATGTATTTTTGAACACATTTATTTTGCACGACCGGACAGCGTCCTGTTCGGCGAGTATGTTTACAACGTTCGCAAACGCATGGGAAAGACCCTGTCGGAGCAGGCGCCGGTAGACGCGGATATCGTGGTGCCGGTACCGGACTCGGGCAACCTGTCGGCTCTCGGTTACGCCGAAGCTTCCGGCATTCCGTTTGAGATGGCGCTGATTCGTAATCATTATGTAGGCCGGACGTTTATCGAACCGCAGTCGCAGATTCGTCACTTTGGTGTGCGGGTCAAGCTCAACGCGGTGAGAGAT
>JAJDAX010000237.1 GCA_029261615.1 Nitrospinaceae bacterium | reverse complement strand
TCTAACTGCATTCAAAATTGCCCTCTTTTCTTATGACGACGTACAACTGGAAGTATTAACTAATCCGCTTTCTTGGCTTGGACGACTTTATATCTTCAAGCAGGTCCTTTTTCATCCTGAATGTTAATGCGTGCTTTTGATCGAATAACGAACACCTGGACCTATATCCCACCAACAGGTATAGGATTCTTGAAAGAGTTTGTTTGAGAAAACTCTCCAAGAGAGTAGAGTATTAGTATGGAAACTGAAACTGTAATACTCAAAGGGCATATTATTGATTCGCTGGTTTTTGCGAAAGTATTAGATATTATCCTCCAGGAAGGTGGGACCTTCGAAATAAGCGAAATTGAAATTGGCAAAAAGAGGGAAGATTCTACTGTTGCTAAAATTGCTATCCAGGCCGAGTCACCAGATCTTCTCGAAAAAATTCTCCAATCGGTTCAGCCTCATGGTGCAGTGGTGGAGAAGATATCGGATTGCGCCACCCAGGTTGCGCCTCAAGATGGAGTTCTTCCTGATTCGTTTTATGCCACGTCACATCTTGCTACTCAGGTTCGTTTAAAGGGTCAGTGGGTGAATGTCGAAGCCATAGAAATGGACCTGGCAATCCGTGTTCAATTTGATCCATCTCAAGCCATTGCAATTCCTATGGCATCAGTTAAAAGAGGAGACAGCATTGTTACAGGCCGGAACGGTATCCGCGTGTTTCCATTGGAGAGGCCAAAGGGTCGTGACGTGTTTTCGTTTATGGAAGCACAAGTTTCATCAGAAAGGCCGCATAAATATATTATTGCAGATGTCGCCAAGCGAATGCGACTGATTCGGGATAACCGACAAAAGTCTTTAGGCCAGAGCCCTGAAACCGCCAATAGCGAGCTTGGGACCAAAATACTCATTGTGGGTGGGCCCGCTATTGTACATTCGGGGGGACGAGAGGCTTTATCCTGGCTCATTGATGAAGGGTTTATTCATGTGTTGTTCTGCGGAAACGCCCTTCCCGCCCACGATATGGAAGCCAGTTTATACGGCACTTCATTAGGTTTTGGGCTGAGCGCAGGACATGTAGCACCACACGGACACGAGCACCATCTCCGGACCATCAACAAAATTCGCGGATTGGGAAGCATTAAAAAGGCCGTTGAGTCTGGGGTGATTAAAGATGGAATAATGGCGTCCTGCATTCGTCAAAACGTGGACATGGTTTTAGCCGGTAGCATCCGAGACGATGGCCCTTTGCCAGATGTCATTACGGATTCAATAAAAGCTCAGGATGCCATGCGCGCTGCGATTCCGAATGTCGGACTGGCGCTGATGGTTGCCACCACGTTACATGCCATTGCTACGGGTAATTGTTTGCCGGCTAAGGTGCCTTCCGTATGCGTGGATATTAACCCGGCTGTTCCAACAAAACTAAGCGACCGCGGAAGTTTTCAAGCTGTTGGACTTGTAATGGATTCTTCCTCTTTTTTGAAAGAACTGGCTAGAGAACTCAACTGGCCTGGGCAAAACATATGACTCGTTTACTCGTTTGTCCTCCTGACTATTTTGGAATTGAATATGAGATTAATCCATGGATGCGCGTCTGCAATGCTGTCGATCCAGAAAAAAGTAAGGCGCAGTGGCAAAACCTTATGCAGACATTAGAAGAAGACACCGGTGCAGAATTGCAAATAATGAAGCCGATAAAAGGCCTACCGGATTTGGTCTTCACCGCAAATGCAGGGTTAATCCACGATGGAGTAACGGTTATTAGCCAGTTCTGTCAATCTGAACGTCAACAAGAAGAAAAACATTTTAAGCAATGGTTTGTCGAACACGACTATCAAGTGGTTCCTTTAGGGGAGGAGAGTTACTTTGAAGGTGCGGGCGATTTGCTGGGTTTTGCTGATGTCTGGTTTGGGGGGTATCGCAAACGGAGCGACATTGGAGCTTATACCGCTCTTGCCAAAATTTTTGACAAAGTAATTTTACCGTTGGAACTTGTCAACGATAAGTTTTATCACCTGGACACCTGCTTTTGTCCGTTGAGCGGTGGTGAACTCCTCTACTATCCATCCGCTTTCGATTCTTACGCACAAAATACTATTAATAACCATGTCAAAGAACATCAGCGACTTATTGTCCCCTCGGTTGAAGCAGAAAAGTTTGCTTGTAATGCTGTTTGCGTTGATCGACATGTTGTGCTTCCAACGGGCTGTGATAGAACAATGGAATTACTTATCCGTCACGACTATATACCTCACCCCGTAGAGCTTAGTGAGTTTATGAAATCTGGCGGATCAGCAAAATGTCTTACTCTTGCATTAGACTAACGTAGTTTTGACTATACATAAAAGTAAAGGGACAAGTCCTTGCTTAACTGCATTTGACCCATCCCCTCCTTAACCTTATTTCTATTTCCCCATCAAAGTCGTTCCATTTTATTTAAAACATCGGCTGCTCTCTCTGAATTGAATCTGAAAGTTTACCCTTCAATCATTTTAAAGGACAAAGTTGATTTCAATAAGGGGTAAACTTTTTCTTGTTACTTCTTGCCTTAAAAATTACTGCATCTTACATTGTAACTTTTAACTCTAATGTTATCTTGCAAGCCCAAATTCAATTGTTTAATTATAACTAAAATTCAAATCGTTTTTATTAAGCTTGGAGAAAGGGCCTGGATAAAGTTAGGGCCACGAATCCAGTTGGCTCTGTGTCAATGTAAGTGATATATTTTACCTGTGGTCTTGAGTGACCCCTTTTGCCCTTGATTGGGATGCTAAGGCTTGAATGCCAAAAGTTGGACCGAAAACTTTTAACAGACAGGACCCCCATGCCAGGAAAATCCCTCACCTTTCATTCCTCCAGCCTTCATAAAAGCATACGGGAAACTGATTCTACTTTTAATCAGTACCTCAAATCGCTGGACACCATCAGCAACGATATCAGGAATGTGGAGAACTACCTTCGCGAAAAAGGAGTTTCCCATTACTACTCACATTTCGCGGGCTCTTACCTCCCGGAAGAAAAAGCTTCCTTCATCACATGGCGATATTGTGAATCGGCAAAAAAATACCGATTGTTTTATACCGTGATGATCTGGAACGACCCTGAGGATGAATTCAACAAACCGACAAAGGATAGTATTGAATGGGAAAAACCGCTCATTGAAACGGAGTCAGCGATTCGCCTTAGCGTATTCCCCGCCTTGCCGGAATTCATCAAATCGCTGGCCGAAGAAGTTAAAGTGATGCAAAAAAAAGCGGTTATTTCCATTCTATGAACTCCGTAGTTTAACCAGAAACTCTCTCCCAAAAAAACAAAAAGCTCCGCACCCCCATTTAAGGGGATGCGGAGCCAGTTGCTTCCAGATCAAACTAATATTGTTACGGATTTCGCCTTGGACTGCGGGTTTTGTTACCGGGTTTCTTTTTTGCTGCATATTTCCCCGGCTTCCAACCGCTATTCTTCGCAGGCTTGTTTCTATTCGCCCGCTTGGGAGCCCCGTCTTTCTTATCAGGTCCTCCACTGAATTTATTACCAGCCCGTACCGGAGAAATCTTTGAAGGAAAAGGGTGACCGCCGATAACGCTCAACTCTTTTTGAATTTCCTTCTGGATATTCCGGAGAAAGAATCGTTCTCCCGCATCACAAAATGAAATGGCAATACCTGTTGCTCCGGCTCGCGCAGTTCTACCAATGCGATGCACGTAACTTGCTGCTTCATTTGGCAGTTCATAGTTGATGACATGCGTGATGCCATCGACATCGAGTCCACGGGACGCTACATCGGTTGCCACCAAGACTCTGGCTTTTCCCGAACGAAATTTTTCCAATGCCTGGGAGCGAGCGGCCTGCGATTTATTACCATGAAATGCTTCGGCCCGAATACGGCTTTTGCTCAGGCTTTTGGCAATTTTATTGGCACCGTGTTTGGTTCGCGTGAAAACGAGAGCCCGCTCAATGGTTTCGTCCTGTAAAACGGACTCCAGAAGCGCGGTTTTGTTTTCACGGTCCACGTACAACAAACGCTGGTCGATTTTCTCGACCGTGCTTGAAGGCGGGTCCACCACAATCTTGACCGGGTCTTTCAAAAACTGCCTGGACAGTTTTTCGATTTCTTCCGGAAGCGTGGCCGAAAACAACATGGACTGTCGCTCCGGGTGAAGTTTGGCTTCAATAGTTTTCACATCAGGAAGAAAACCCATGTCCATCATGCGGTCCGCTTCATCGAGGACAAACAACTCAACATCATTGAGCTTGAGATGACCCTGGCGCATCAGGTCAAGCAAACGACCTGGAGTTGCTACCAGAATATCCACGCCTCTTTTGGCGAGTCGGATCTGATTATTGAGACTCACTCCTCCGTACACAACCAGATGCTTCAGGCTGAGGTGCCTTCCGTATATTTCAAAATTCTCACTGATCTGCACTGCAAGTTCACGCGTCGGTGTTAAAACCAGAGCGCGGATGCCTTTAGGGCGTTTTCCATTTCCTGATTTTGCGAGCCGCTGCAAAATAGGCAATGCAAAGGCTGCTGTTTTTCCCGTACCCGTCTGAGCACATGCCAGCATGTCGCGTCCCCTCAATAAATAAGGGATAGCTTTGAACTGGATCGGCGTAGGGTTGATATATTTTTCTTCCTGAACCGCCTTGCAAATGGGGGAGATCAGGTTCAGTGAAGCAAACCCCTTTAATTCGGGGGCTGTGGCTAAATTAGTCATTTGTATCCTTTGTTAGTTATTTTTCAAATTACTGAAAAAGTTTTCAATATGAAAACTTACCAAGAAAGCCATGTCAGGCATTGCCTTTTCCTCCGGACATTACCTGTTTAAACATGACTCCTGGCTTCAGGCCTCTCGCACCCATCACAAGATTTAGGGTAACGGTAACAGGGGCATGAAAAATTCAGCAACCTGTTCGATATCGCTATTAAGTGAACAATTCCCAAATAGGCCACGCGACGCAGGAGGAGCCTTAACAGACAAGACTCGGCCATTGCCAAAACGAGGACTGTTTATCAGGGAAAAGAGGTCACTCAAAATATCGCAATTCCGGGCAATGAAAAACCCGAAATCGAAACCTCAAAACCAGATTTTAATTTTTAAGCTTAAAGTGTGAAATTAAGCTACGGAATTGCCAGGCACCTGCCATAAGAACTATCAGCGGGTATCGCCTGAAAATACAACCCGTAATTTTTTCCGCGAAAATTAGAGGAGGGAACTGACGACTTAATTGGAGAAGGTCTTAACTTCTTCCGGACCGAGTATTACATGAAACTAACGCGGCCCTTAATCCACCACAGGAGGTGATACGGTGTCTTTCGGACTAGCTTTGGTCGTCTTTCGATTTTTCCGGTACAACGATGGATTTTCGATCTGCATCTTCGATCTTTTATTTAAGGCCTTGACCGAGATCACCTTCTTCAGATTTCCTGTTTTATCATAAACTCTTACTTCATGCATAACGCCTCTTCAGGATGAGATTCGGGAATCTTATTAAGGGGACCTCTGAACATTCAATATTTTTTTCTACAGCAACCTGCGAACCCTTAAGAGCAACTTGATCGCTCAGAGCAAAAGGGCCGCTTGTAGCTGTAGACATTTCCTGGATGTGCCCTTAAAAAAAAGTAAGCCGGCAGAGCCGAGGCTCTGCCGGCATGAGATCAAATTGATCGTTTAACGAGGAACCACTTTTGAAGCTTGTGGTCCTTTTTGGCCCATTGATTTTTCGAATTCTACCGTCTGGCCTTCGCTCAGGGTCTTGAAACCGTCAACCTGGATTTCAGAGAAATGAACAAACAGGTCTTCGCCTTCTTCAGACTCGATAAAACCGTACCCTTTGCTTTCGTTAAACCATTTTACTTTTCCTACTGGCATTGTAATGTGCTCCATAAAAATTGTGGGTCAACTTCTCAAGTTATTTTGACAAAGTTTCCCAGTTTTAAAAAAAGACCGGTTGTGCCACAAATTTCATGAAGGTGTTCAAGCCAAAAAAAAACCACCCGAAGGATGGCAGAAAACAAAGTTTTTTTGCTTTTTCATTCTTCTTACAAATGCGCACATTCAGATGAAAAGCGCACATGACCTGTGCCAACCCATCTTATTTCTATTAAGAGTATCATATTACCACTCTGAATAAAAGCTATTTTTCTATCCTCATTCATAGCCATTCACTTATAAACACTTAAAAAGCTCTGAAAGCCCTACCTATTTAGGCTTTTCTCCACCTGGCTCGCCTGCTTTGGCAACCAAACCTGGAATGCTATAATGACACATAATTATTGATCATTGTAGAAGGTATGCCTTTTGTTTTCAATAGGTAACGAGGTTCATCTCCAATAAAAATGCTGTTTTAATTAAACTCTGGACCCCCAGAAAACGTAAATTTACAGCGTTAAAACTTTATGAGGACCCATTTAATGAAATACCTTATTTCTCTATTAATTTTTTTGGCTCTTTTGTCCCCGGCACAGGCCGAGGTTAAATCTGAGGAAATTCAGTACACGGTCGGTGGCACCAAGCTAACCGGTTTTCTGGCCTATGATGATGTCGGTGATAAACGACCCGGTGTCCTGGTCGTCCATGAATGGTGGGGACACAATCAGCATGCCCGTAACCGTGCTATCAAACTTGCTGAAGCCGGTTACACAGCCCTTGCAGTTGATATGTATGGAAGCGGAAAACTGGCAGACCATCCGAAAAAAGCAGGGGAATTCATGACGGCTGCTTTCAAGGACTGGGAAGGATCACAGGCTAAATTCAACGCGGCTAAAAAGATCCTTCAGGACCACGCAACCGTCGACCCCAAGCACATTGGTTCTATAGGGTTTTGTTTTGGCGGCGCGGTGTCCTTGAGAATGGCCCGAGGTGGCGCTGATCTCGATGGTGTGGTGGGCTTCCACAGCGCACTGCCTCTTGAACCTGCTGTCAGCAAAGGTGCGGTTAAGGCTGCCGTTCTCGTTTTAAATGGTGCCGATGATGGATTTCTGAAGCCTGAAACCGTTGGTTCCTTTTCAAATGACATGGCGACTGCGGGAGCCGATTTCTCCTACGTCAGCATGGCAGGGGTCAAACACAGCTACACCAACCCTCAGGCGGATGAGTTTCGGAAAAAATTTGATATCGGTGCCCTGGAATACAACAAACAGGCAGACGAACGTTCATGGAAAGCCATGCTGGCTTTCTTCAAACGGGTTTTTTCCAAATAAAGAATTTCAATACACATAGATACAATTGGCCACGCTCCCCTCATGAAATATGAGAAGGGCGTGGCCATTTTTTTCCAATCACCTGTATTTATCGTTTCGCTTCCAATATCAGATTGAAAGGAGTTTCCGCAGCCCGCCTGAACTTTGTGAACCCTCCGGATTCCACAACCTCGCGAAGCCTTTTCTCCCCGGCCTGTGCCCCCAATCCCAAAGCAACCTCCTGACTTAACGATGAGGGTGTACAAACGGTTGTCGAAAAGGAGTAATAGACCCGTCCAATGGGATTCAGGTTTTCCTCCAGATTGTCGTTTGCAAATGGTTCGACAATCATCCAGGTGCCATCCGGATCCAATTTGCTGAATACATGTTTGGCCGCTCCCGCCGGATCCCCCATATCGTGCAGACAATCGAAGAAGGTCACCAGACCATATGACTCCCCTCCAAACTCCTTCGCCTTGGCGACTTCAAAGGAAACATTTTCGACCCCTTTTTCAGCCGCCAGTTTCTGCGCCTGCTCAATGGAGGGTTCATGAAAATCAAAACCGAAAAACCGGCTGTTAGGAAATGCTTCTGCCATCATGATCGTTGATATACCAAACCCACAACCGACATCAGCGACCTGTATCCCTTTCTCCAGTTTTCCCTGGACACCGTCAAGAGCGGGAATCCAGTCCTGCATTAGGTGTCCCTTATAGGTGGGCTTAAAAAACTTGGCAACACCACAAAATAGTTCCGAGTCATGGCTCCCCCAGGAAACCCCCTCCCCTGTTTGAAACGCCTCGGTCACCTTGGCTTCATCGTGAAAAAGCGACGCGATCGATAAAAAACCACCTCCCATATAAAAAGGACTCTCCTCATCTGCAAAAACCGTGGCCTGTTCCGGGCTCATGTAAAAAGTTTTCCCATCGGAATCGTAGCTGAGATACCCCGAGGCTGCCTGTGCAGAAGCCCACTCCAGAATATAACGGGAAGCGGTGCCGGTTTGTTTTGCCAATTCATCCGCAGTGCAGGGACCATGTTCCGCCAGCGCCTGGTAAAGACCCAGTTTTTGTCCGATAACGACCAACACACCACTGGATGCCGCACCCAGGTCACCCACGATACCAAACATCAGTTCCTGCAATTTTGACTCGTCGACACTCAAGTTTGAAGCAGACATGAATTCCTCCATATTCTGGAAATTTTAATTGTAAGCAGGGAATAATATATCAGGGATTGCAACGATACTTCCATCTCCTACACTTTATAGCGTTTTCTGATAGTTATGCCCGTTTTCAAACGAAAGGTTTGACTTTGAAATCCATTGGCTCTACGATTGATGGAAATTTTGTTGCTCGCAGTTTGGAAGTGAGGAAAGACGGTGCAATTCCGTCGCGGGTCCGCCGCTGTAACCGGGGACTAATTTCGCAAAAGCCACTGTATTTACGGGAAGGCGCGGAATTGGGATGAACCGGAAGCCAGAAAGCCTCGCCAGACTTAGCTTCACAATTCTCTTCGAAAACAAGAGGTGAAGGGTCACGCACCCACTCTCCCCA
>JAJDAX010000236.1 GCA_029261615.1 Nitrospinaceae bacterium | reverse complement strand
CAGTAATGAACGTTATCCATAATGGAATTGATGAACAGGGTGCCGAGACCGCCGGGCCGAATATTCTCAAGGTCACGCGGCTGGAACGATTTTGTATCGCATTGCTTGCCAAAATCCTGTACCTCGACGGAAAACTCGTCGTTTTCCAGGCGAAATGTGATCTCGATCGGGCAATCTTCCTTACCATCGTAGCTGTATTTGATAATATTGGAGCAGGCTTCGTCCACACACAGGACCACTTTGTAGATCAAGTCCGGCGGAACTTCCTTGTAACTGAGGAAATGCTCGATGACTTTGCGAGTGAGACTCAAATACTTGGCATCGCTCGGGATGATGAGTTTGACTGGTTTGGAGTCCATAGGCTAACTTATTGGAATTTAAATTGTTAAAGGAAAACTTCAACAGGTGGCTATGTACTCCCCCCTTCCACCTGTAAGTGATGTTAATACTATAACACATTCTTTTTTAAGGGAAAATACCGAAATTTCCTGAATTTGACCTCGAAATCGTGGCCGTTGACTGGGTATTTTTCACCTATTCGGCAGGTTTTCCTGTCAATTTGCCTGATGATTGGGCGATAAATCGGGAAAATTTTGCAACAAAACCAGACTGCAGCGGAATTCCGGGATTGTCTTGGAGAAGTCTGCCGAGTGAACTATTCTTTATTAGATGAATCTTTGTCATGGGAGAAATCAAGTATGAAACCAAAGATATGGCTAACTGTAGGAATTTTGGTACTGACGCTTTTTGTAGGCGGCTGCGGGGAGCAGGAAAAGGAAGCTGAAAAGCGCGGAAAAATTCCGAAGGAAACAATTAAAAAGGCTGAGGACGCCGTGAACAACGCCGTCAAATCGATGGAAGATAAACTGAAGAAAGCCGGGGAAGAGTAGGATAAATGAATTCTTCGCTGAGTATTAGTTTGGAACCGAAAAATTTGACTGGCGAAATTTAAAAAACAATCAATCTCGGGAAATGATTTTTTGCACTTCCGGTTGGAGCTGGCGTGCGACCCACTGATTGCCTTTGGCGTTGTAGTGGCGGTTGCCATACTCAAATAAAATTTGCGCGTCAAAGCCTGAAGGCAGTGCCTGCAGGTTTTCGACGACACTGATATAGGGAATGCCCTTTTCGGCGGCCATCCCTTTAATGGTTTTTCCCAGGGCATCTGTTTTAATGTTGGCAGGGTAATCATCGGCGTTGGGCAGATGAACCAGTAGTAGCCTGGATTTATTTTGTTGCCCGATGGTTTGCATATCTTCAAATAGAGCTGCCGAAATATTTTTTGCGCCGGGAGACAGTACTCCATCGGTCGTTCCCCATAGTTTTAATTTCCACATCAGTTTTTGAAAAAACTTTACCGTCCGCAATTGACTCAAAAAACCGCCGAAGGATGAACCCTCTTTGGAGGTGCGGGATGAGTCGTCCGGCTTACGGGGAGGAGACGTCTTCAATGAGCCGTTTTGCAATTCCAGGAAGGGCTTGGAGAATCCGTTAAAATCCTTTTTCTGCATTCTATAAAAATCCGAAGTAATGAAAGCAAAAATAACCAGGTCGTGCTCAAGCTTGACCCCATCGCGCTGGTACCACAGATAAGCCTGATCCACCCCGTAGCCACCCTGCCCCATGTTCACCGTTTCCAGTTTCGGTATGCTTTCCGATAACGCATGGCACCAGGTTTGTTTGTTGCTCACGCCATAACCGAGGGTGAAGGAGTCGCCCACGCATAGAGCGCGCCGCAGGCCGGGTTTCTTTTTAGGGGGGAAATCGTTCTCATTACGGAAGCCCTGCGCATTGGTCGCAAGATAGACATCTTTGCCATACATGTCGTCAATGCGGACGTTGGGTTTGTTGACCCAGCCGAGTAAATCATCGAATTGGGTGTGCTTGACCTCAGCGACAAATTCCCCTGACGTTGCATGCGAGGTATCTCGGTAAGCAAGGAACAGACTTGTTGCTCCTTCCAGTGCAATCAGGAGAAAGAAGATAACCAAAAGGTTGATGGCGACAACTTTGATGAAACTGGATTTCATTTTTTGGCGGGTGAAGAAAAGAGGTTCTGAAAAAATTTATAAAACTGGACAGCGGTCATGAAGATGACATCGCGATTGACCCCGTAACCATAGGGCATGATGATGGAGGCGGGACATTTTTCGCACACAAGCTCTGTTGATTCGCTGCGCTCTCCATTAAACTTCGCGCGGATCGCTGTGTATTTATCGTTGTTTAAAACGTTCATATAAGAATTTTCTTCTGTCGCGTCAAATGTGCCGAAATCATTTTCACTGGAAAATAATGCACAGCAGGGTGCAATGTTTCCGTCAGCATTGATAGCGGAAGACATGTAATGCCAGTCGCAGCGGTTGGGAATATTTGGCTTATATTTTGGAATAAAGGTGCCGTCTTCCTTTTGTCCGGAGTACAACTGGTAATCAGGGAGTGTTGGTTGCCAGTCATTCATCGACTTTCGTTCAGACTCCGGTACAGGGTAGAAGCCTTCGTCGAGGTAGGCGGAGGTAACCACAAACGAATCGACGCCGATCTCTTCGGAGAGGGCGCGGGCGGTTTCTATCTGGTGTTCGTTAAACCCAAACACGAGATAACGCCAGGTGATGCACGGTGTTTGAACTCCCATTTCCCGTTTCAATTCCACAAACCGTCGCATGTTGGTAATCACGAGATCAAAGTCTCCGCGTCTCCGGTATTTTTCATAAACTTCCTGAGAGGCACCATCCACCGAGACCACCATTTCGTTCAGTCCGCTGTTGATGATCTTTCGGATGCGTTCGTCAGTTAACTTGAGGCTGAGGTTGGTGCTGATGCCGCAGGAGATATTTTTTTTCCGGGCAACCTGGATGAATTCTTCAATTCGTTTGTGGAGCAAGGGCTCGCCCCAGTTGTAAAAATCCAGGAAGAACAGGTAGTCACCGATTTCATCTATTAACTTCATATATTTATCGAAATCAAAATGGGTGCTTTCCCGGTCATGCGCCTCGAGACCTGTTGGGCATAGGGGGCATCGCAACTGGCACACATTGGTGATGTCGATCGTTGTTTTAAGGGGACGCGCCTTGATCCGGGTTTTTCGGCGCAGCATTTCCATGTTGGCCAGGGCCCAGTTGAAATAAGCCTTGGGTTTTTTAAACCCGGCAGTCCTGAACTGATAACTGTGAAAAAGTTCCTGGGCTTTGCTGGAAATTTTATTTGAAGTGGTCAAACCCATACTCGATGCTAACTACTATTAAAAGGAGATGTTTCCCAGATGATTTAAGGGCACCTTTAAATATTGTTTCTGGCCAGAAGCCATCCCTGGTTTAAAAGGGTGAGCGAGTTGCCTGAACAAAAAATATCGGATTATTAGAGGTCCCGTCAAACTATATTAGCCCAATAACGCCAACTTACTTAAGGGTTTTACATTATATTAAAGAGCTTTTTGGTTTATGTACAAGGGAGGCTGGTATTCCAAACTGGCAAAGCAGGGTCTATGGTATCCGGACGAACAGGAACGTAAACCGCAGGAGGCAACCGATATCTGACTTCTCCTATGGTTATTTCAATCAATCTGGATAAACCTTGAAAAAGGCCAGCTTGGCAACAGTAGTTTCATTATTTAAGGAATAATAACTGGAGTTTTTATCCTGGCAATCCCGTTTTTGGCAACCCGATCATGAAGTCAAGAGTGACACTTAAAATAAAAAGTTATCCAGACCGAAGGCGTAAAAGGCTTACCATTCGGGCACGAAAACCCCTTTCCCTGATTGTTTCCTATTTTTTTTTGAGCGTGTTTTAATGTATGATTCGCAGGACACAATCAAAAAATTCAATAGGATTTGTCCCGTGAGTTCTTTCCGATATGTGCATTCGACAGTTTTCTTAAAAAAATCCATCGTTCTCTTTTTTTCTTCTCTTCTTCTTCTCACATTATTGAGTTCCTGCAAGGAGGTTGAGGAAATCCAGAAACATGTCGACAAAATCACCGGCAAAGGCCACCCGATACCGGGTGATCCTCTAAAAGGAGTTCAGGCGGCGGTGGGTTGGACCGAGCGCGGACCTGCTCCAATTATTCAGGCGGGAGATTTTCGCAGCCAGGGTCTTTGGAATGACCCCTGCGTTCTGAAAACAAAAAACGGTTATGTGATGTACCTGACATCAAGTGTGGGTGCACCTTTCAAACCGCCGGTGGTGCCATTCAGGGCAGTGTCCAGAGATGGGAAGAATTGGTCGCTGAACCCGAACAAACCGCTGATTGATCCAACGCAAACCGTTTTTGTCAGCGCGGAAACGCCCAATGTAGTTTTCTACAAAGGGATGTATCACATGTACTTCACGGGAATTTACCCGAGTGGGCAATTGCCCATTATGGCGATCGGACATGCAGTTTCAAAAGACGGTATCGACTGGAAGCCGGACAAGCTGCCGATTCTTAAATCTGTAAAGGACATCACAGCCTGGAACGGGTATCTCGTTGGGGAACCGGGGGCCGTGGTTCATAAAGGAAAGGTTTACTTGTATTTCACTTCAGTAGGTGCGCGTCCGGGTGGTGATCCGCCTCAACTGCAAACGATTGGTTTGGCGACATCAGAAGATGGGAGTCATTTCACCAATCCACGTCGGGTCTTTGGGCAGGCTGATATGTATCCCCCGGAAAAAGGTTTTGTCGGGTATTCCACGCCGACGGCCTTTTTGCACAAGGGAAAAGTCCACCTCGTATACGATCTTGCGCATTTTGAAAAAGGGCGTGATCCGGAATGGCAACAGATCGGCCTTCACCATGCGGTATCAGCAGATGGTGAAACGGGATTTGTTCAGGACAATAAACCTCTCATGACCCGGAACGACTACAGCTGGACTTCCGGAGAAATGCTGGCCCCTTCTGTGTTGATGGAGGGGGACAAGGTCAACCTCTGGTTTTCTGGTCATGTTTCGCATGGCGAACTGGCCCCGCTCATAAACCGAGGGTTCAAGGGCCCGGAGTTTGGCATTGGATATGCCACCATGCCGGTTGACAAACTGCTGGCAAATACTGGAAACTAATCGCTTCTTAACATAAGACGAATTGATGAGGTCAGAATGAAAGTAGTTATTTTGAGCGGAGGTAAAGGGATCCGGGCTTTCCCTTTTACCGAGTACCTTCCAAAGCCGATGCTCCCGCTCGGGGGCTCCCCGATTGTGGCCCATGTCATCAACAGTTTCATCAAACAGGGTTTCAACGAATTTATTCTGGCGGCGGGATACCGCAAGGCGGAGCTTGAGGATTACTTTTACAAAAAAGACCTGGGAGCAAAAATTGATATCGTCAATACCGGTGAAGAAACAGATACCGGCGGTCGGGTTCTGGCGTGTAAGGACCTGGTGGGCGATACTTTCATGGTGACCTATGCGGACGGGTTGTGCGATGTGCCGCTGGACAAACTGGTTGCGTTTCATAAAGGAAACAAGGGTGTAGGAACCATCACCTCTGTTCCAATGTACAGTCCCTACGGTGTTCTGGATGTGGCGGATGATGGGCGTGTCTTAAAGTTCCGTGAGAAACCGCGTATCAAAGGAACCTGGATCAACGCCGGGTATATCGTTTTTGACAAAACCGTTTTCGATCACTGGCAGGGAGATAACCTGGAGAAGGAAGTATTTCCAAATCTTCTCGAAAAAGGTCTGGCGTATACCTATCGCCACGATGGATTTTTTAAATCGGCGGACAACTATAAAGACATCCTTGAGTTTGAAGAATTGATGCAGGATGGTGCGCTGCCCTGGCTTGTAAAGGAGAATAGCTAATGTCTTTCTGGGAAGGGCGCAAAGTCCTGGTTACCGGTTGTACGGGTTTTCTTGGTTGGTGGTTGACCTCTGAACTGGTCCGCCATAAAGCGGATGTTGTGGGCCTGGTGCGTGATATGACGCCGCAGGCTCCTTTCTTTGCAAAAGGCACAGACAAACAAATCAAAATGGTCCGTGGGTGTATTGAAGATTACGATACAGTCGAACGCGCGATCAATGAATATGAAATCGATACCGTATTTCACCTGGCAGCGCAGGCCATTGTGGGAGCAGCCAATCGCAATCCGTTGTCCACTTTTGAAGCTAATATCAAGGGGACCTGGATTGTGATGGAAGCCTGTCGGCAGAATAAGCTGGTGTCCAGGGTAGTGGTAGCTTCCAGCGACAAGGCTTATGGAAACCATGACGTGCTTCCCTACGATGAAAGTTTCGCTTTGCAGGGAAGTCATCCTTATGACGTTTCAAAAAGTTGTGCGGATCTCATTGCATTGACTTACCACAACACCTATGGAACCCCGGTGTGTGTCACGCGCTGCGGTAATTTGTTTGGCCCTGGAGATATGAACTTCAATCGCATAATTCCTGGAACCATGCAGTCTGTTATGAAGAACGAGAACCCCGTCATTCGCAGTGATGGTTCTCCCATGCGTGATTATGTTTTTGTTCTGGATATTGCTAGAGCCTACATGATGCTGGCAGAACACATGGATGATACTTCCATTCACGGGACGCCGTTTAATTTTGGAACCGGTGAGCCGGTTTCTGTTTTAGAACTCACTGAAAAAATCCTCAAGGTTGCAGGACGTGAAGACTTGAAACCTGATGTACAAAACAGTGCACATGGGGAAATCCTGCACCAATACCTCTCCTCCACCAAAGCCCGCGAGGTTCTGGGGTGGGAACCTGCCGCTTCACTTTCTGATCGCCTCCAGGAAACTTTTGATTGGTACCGCGAGAACTCCTAATCAATTTTTCCTAAAATTCCGATCTATAAGTATCAGATTTAAAAAGGCTAAGGGGAAAACTAGCACGTTTTCCCCTAAAAGGGATTCCTTTTTTCTAAAAATGAGATAAACTTAAATCATTGTAAAATAAAAGATTATCGAATTTTTGCGGTCCTTGTAGGAGGTTTTGAGGTCATGGCCAAGGTCTACATTGGAATTCCCACGCTCAACCGAAAACACCTCGTGCGGGAAACCGTGAAAAGCTTATTAAATCAGACATTTACAGATTTTTATGTTAGGATCAGTGACAATCATTCAAAGCAGGAACAGTCAGATTCCGTAGAGCAATTTGTGAAAGAGCTGGAAGATGACCGATTCCATTTTTTTCGTCAGCCCAGCAATTGTGGTGAATACGGGCAGGGTCGCTATTTTTATAAAGAATCAGAAGGCTTTGATTTCTTTATGATTCTGCACGATGACGATGTGTTAAACCCGGACTATCTGGAAAAAGCGATGCAATCGCTTCACGATAAAAACGAAATGGCCTTTTTTGTCGCCAATCCCTATTTGATGGACGAAGGGGGAGCCGTATCCAGGCCGGATACCGAAGAATATTTGAGGGAGCACGGCCGACTTGATAAAAAGGCAGGTGAAATAGACGTGCTGACCACCCATCTAGCGACGGGGTTCACCCCAATCTCCGGTACATTTTTTCGAAGGCAGGCCTTGGCTGATTCCGGTTATGTGGACCCGGAGTGTCACGGCAATTTTCCTTTTGAAGCCAATATTTTTATGCGGCTCGGGGAGAAGGGTGCCCGTGCATGGTTCGAACCGGAAGAGTTACTCGGGTTCCGATTCCACAAGGAATCTCTTCGGAATTATCTTTCCCTGATGGATAACCCGAAAGTTGTCGACACCATGATCCACTTGTTCTCCACGCGAAAATTTGAAGGGTCCAACGAGAATCGCAGGAAAATTGTGTTGTCGCGATTGTATCGAGCCAAGTCTCTCATTCAATTACGAAATGGTTTGCTTGCAGAAAGCCGTAACTTCATTAAGAAAGCGGTGAAGGAGAATAAGCGATCCTTCAAGGCGTGGTTGGTATTGCCGGCACTGTATCTTGCGCCTGGGTTATTTATAAAGTTCCTGCCGAAGCTGCCAGAGCAGCG
>JAJDAX010000235.1 GCA_029261615.1 Nitrospinaceae bacterium | reverse complement strand
TGCCGAATCCACGCCTCCTGTCGTGGCTGAAACTCCTCCAAGCGTTCCTGAAACCAAAACAGCTCCAGCAGATGCACCGGCGGGGGCAGAAAAAAAACAGGCTGCCGGAGAATCCAGTATCCGCGTTGATGTTGACCTGCTCGATCAATTGATGAACCTGGTCGGCGAACTTGTCCTGTCACGGAATCAGATCGTCCAGTTTGCTTCCAGTGAAAAAGACTCCAGCTTCATATCGACGACCCAGCACCTCAATCAGCTCACCTCTGAATTACAGGAAGGGGTGATGAAAACACGTATGCAGCAAATTGGAAATATCTGGAGCAAATATCCCAGGGTCGTGCGCGATTTATCCCAGACCATTGGGAAAAAAGTTCGTCTGGAAATGGAAGGTAAAGAAACCGAACTCGACAAGACCCTCATCGAAGCGATCAAGGATCCGCTGACACATATGGTGCGCAACTCGGTTGATCACGGCATCGAAATGCCAGATGCCCGGATTGCAAATGGAAAGAATCCTGAAGGTGTGCTGTCGCTCCGTGCCTACCACGAGGGTGGACAGGTCAATATCGAAATCAACGATGATGGCGGCGGGATTCATCCTGAAAAAATCAAAAAGAAAGCTATTGAGAAGAATATAATCACGGCTGAACGTGCTGAGAAAATGAGTGAGCGGGAATTGATCAGGTTGATCTTCGCTCCGGGGTTTTCCACCGCAGAACAGGTATCGAATATATCTGGTCGTGGCGTGGGGATGGACGTAGTCCGAACCAATATCGAAAAAATCGGCGGCAGTGTCGACATCAATAGTGTTGTGGGCAAAGGAAGCTCACTCAAGATTAAGATTCCACTCACACTTGCCATCATTCCGGCCCTTACGGTCACCTGCAAAGGTAGTCGTTTCTGTATTCCACAGGTGAGTCTGCTTGAATTGGTGAGGCTGGATCCCGAACGTGCTGAAAAGGAAGTTGAAATGATTCAGGGTAATCCGGTTTACCGACTGCGCGGCAACCTGTTGCCGCTGGTGTACCTGAGTCAGGAACTGGGATTTTCAGGTGCAGCGGTCCGAGAGGGTGAATCCGTAAACATCGTGGTTTTGCAAGCAAACAATAAACAGTTTGGCCTGGTGGTTGAAAAAATTCTCGACACTGAGGAAATTGTCGTTAAGCCGCTTGGTAATCAATTGAAAGGAATTACCGCCTATTCGGGCGCCACCATCATGGGAGATGGGAAAGTCGCCTTGATACTTGATGTGATGGGTCTCGCCCAAAACGCCCGCGTCCTGACAGAAGAATCTCGCAGTTCAGAGTCTTCACAGTCCAGTGACCGGTCTGAAGAGCTTAGTGGCGATAGACAAACCTTACTGGTATTCGAACTGCACGATGGTAGTCGAATGGCGGTTCCCCTGTCGATGGTTGCTCGGCTTGAAGAATTTAAATGGGAAGATGTTGAACTGGCCTCACAAAAAGAAGTGGTGCAGTACCGTGGAGACATCATGCCCCTCATTCACCTGTCAAAATTTTTCGAAGAAACAGCTTCAACTCAGGATAAAACGGGTTCGATGCAGGCGATTGTTTATTGTGATCGCGGCCGCAATGTTGGTGTTGTTGTCGAACGGATCGTGGACATCGTCGAGGAAGCCATTGAGGTCAAAACTGGTACCGGGCGGAAAGGCACTGTGGGGTCAGCCGTGGTCCAGGGTAAAGTCACCGATATGGTGGACGTTGAGGGCATTATCCTCGAAGCGGATCCTGGATTTTATGCAGAGGCCAATGAAGAAAAACTCCTGGCTGCAACCATTGGGGGAGATATCTAAACATGAGCGATGAAAAAAAATTGAGCGAGGAAAAAATCTTGAACGATGAAAAACAGTTCTGTACGTTTTCTTTGGACGGGCATTGTTTCGGGGTTAACGTCCTGGAGGTTCAGGAAGTATTTCGTTACCAGGAAATGACAGCGGTGCCGTTGGCTCCGGAAACGATCACCGGGTTGATCAACCTTAGAGGGCAGATCATCACCGCCATCGACCTCAGACGGTTTATGAAGCTGAATGAGAGGGACGAAGAGGAAATGCCGATGAACATTGTTGTGCGAACCAGCGAAGATGTGGTCAGTTTGCTGGTCGACGAAATCGGCGATGTTCAGAATGTCCCGCAAAATCTTTACGAACCGCCTCCTGAAAACCTGCACGGTCCATTAAGGGATTTGGTCAAAGGAGTTTATAAATTGCAGGATAAACTGCTTTTGATCCTCGATACGGAAAAAGTGGTCGGGGAACCCGCCACAGCCTGATCTTTCAAAAAACGCTTAGGAAAAACATTCTCAGTAAAATTGTATAACCCCCGGTGATTTCGCCGGGGGTTTTTTTATTTCCTCTTTGCACTTGGGGTTGGAGGGCTTCCTGGAATATTATTTCAATATTTGCCCTAGGGCCTTTGAGCTATGATACTGGAGTAGGCTTCGGTGCCATCATCGAATGCCTGGTAACGAATGATTTTAAAATCCTTGAACAGTTCGAGCAGTTCGTTGTGTTTCAACACCCATTTTGGGTTGAACTTGCGGTATTTCAGATAGTCTTCATTGTAGGTTTCAAACACCACCACCCCACCTTTTTTGACTGCTTCTTTCATCTGCGGGATAAGGTTGCGCTGCATGTAGTAACTACACAGCACGACATCGTATTTATCCTTTTCCAATTGCGCGTTTTCCAGATCAACGACGCGGGTGGTGATCCTGGTGTTATTTTGTGCGGCCAGCTTGTGTGCTTTGTTGAGTCCAACCTCTGAAATATCGATACCTTCTACATCAAATCCATTTGCAGCGAGATATACCCCGTTTCGCCCTTCACCCATGGCGATGTCCAACACCTTACCTTTAGGTAGCAGCTTTAAATTGTCGCGGACAAAACTGATCGGTTTTGTGCCAAAAATATAAACCTCGTTTTCGTATTTGGAGTCCCAGCGTTTTTGATCCTTAGGGCTTGCGAAGACCGGAAAGGTGGCCGAGAGAAAGAAGAATGAGATAAATATTGAAATAACCGCAATGCGGATGGGGCTGTATTTGGAACGGATCATAGCGTTTCTCCCGGGGAGGCGTGCTGTTTCGTGTCGGTCTGAATTAAAAATTTTGAGTACTCCTCGATTCTACCCCTGCGGGCACTTTCCATTCAAGGTCAATTCCCGGTTTGCCTGAAGACTTTGAAATTGGTAGACTTTTACGTATCTCAATAAACGCAGAGATTTTTTCCCCGCTCCGCCAACCGGTAAGGTTTACCATCAGGTCTTATTGCAGGTAGAAACAATTATTGAGATGCCTTGGTACAATAGAAATCGATACACAGCTTATGTCGACAGGGAGACTCTCTATGCGATGGAAAAATATTCCAGCTATCACATTGATGGCTTTGATTTGTTTTACAGTGCTCAACGCATCTTCTTTTGTCTCAGCAGAAGATAAAAGTGTCCATAAGCCGGTTGCGCAATCGTCCGATGGCCGCTTTCAGGATTTAGGGAATGGAACGGTGCACGATTCAAAAACTCAATTAATGTGGATGAAGGAAGATTGCTGGCAATTGGAGAAGCGCTGGGTCAGTTGGTATTCGGCGCAGGAGTTTGTCCGGCGCATGAACAATAAACGGTATGCCGGGCATACCGACTGGCGATTGCCAACCCCTGAAGAGGCGCATCAGTTGTACGATCGTCGGCGGCTCAACCAGGACAAGGATGGTGATAAGATTTTCATCGACCGGATATTCCCGAAAGGAGCCGGGTGGGGTACCTGGACCAGTGAGGAGAAGGGTAACCAGGCCGTGGTCGTGTCTTACAAGGATGAAGGCGGCCAAACCTACCAGCATAAAATCACCGGGCAGGATGCATTTCTGCGTCTC
>JAJDAX010000234.1 GCA_029261615.1 Nitrospinaceae bacterium | reverse complement strand
TCCTTGCCAGCGCTTCAACACCGCCAGGGTAGCTATGAGCTGCTTTATGAATCTCATCCATTAAGTCCATTTACCTAAACTCCTTTATTCGGGCGGTTACTAATCTGTTTATGCTGGCTACACTGGCAACATGAAAAATCAAATAGTAGATTTCTCCAATGTTGATAGAATGGGAAGTTCCACCAACCCTTTATCAGCAAAGGAGAAACCATGAAAAAATATCCAATCGCACATATTCGTGAACAAGGGCAAGACATGATCATCATTCCACTTGAAGCAGCTTTCGACTGCAAATCGCAACAACAGCAGTTAGAAACAAAAAATGCTCTCCAAGCATGCGCAATATCAGCTAATCTAGCTGGCACTGTTGTCCTCGTCTGGCCGTATGGGAGCAAAGGGGAATACAAACTCTCTGCCCCTCTGCAATGGCAGTCCTACATCGGATCGCTCGGTTGGAGTAGTATCCTCGCCAACTGCAACAAAGAACTTACCTGCAGCTAGTTCTTCAAGAGCGCCAGAGTTTTCTTTACATATCAAATCAAATTCTGTTTGGCGCTCTGCATCGCTTAAGTTTTTCCAACGCAATAACTCTGATTCCGGTATGTCTTCAACTGTGCATTTCATAAATAATCCTTAACATGAAAAATCACGCTGCTTTCGATTTGTTTTTTTCATACAAATCAGCAATTTTTTTATAGCGAACATAATTTGTATGCTTATGCACACCCCTTCTTAATCTATTAATAATAGAAGTTGGTATGAGGTCATCAGGCGTTGATACTGATTCAGCTATTTCAGCGTCAGTAAAACCGCTCTCGTAAATTGTTTTCAGCATTAATTGAATATCCATACAACGTATTATTATACGTTAACGTATTTATGTCAATACGTAAATGTATTTGATTCTATTTATACGTTTGCGTACAGTTATCACATGAGTAAAGAAATGAGAGAAATACTTAAGGAATTAATGAGGGGAAATGGCGATAATCAAGGAACTCTGGCAAAAAAGTCAGGGGTTACACAACCTACAATTCAGCGTTTTCTTTCCGGCAAACATGGCGATCCAAGCTCTAAAACAGTTCGGAAGCTGGCTTCGTCGTATGGTTTATCGGAAAGTCAATTGCGCGGAGATCTGCCTATAAATAACCTGGCAGAAGGAAAGGAGACGAAGACAAATGTCGAAAGTTTTGACCCAAACACCGAGGACAAAGAAAGAGACGTAGAGCTACTTAAGTTGCTAAAAACGGACTTTGCTAGCTTTAGTGCTAATAAATTAAATATGCTGAGACAAGCAACCGAGATTCCTGAAGACGAAGTAGATGACTCCAAAAAGATCATTTATGTATTCACTGCTAAAGGCAACAAAAAAGAAAAAAAACAATGAAATAAATAATGTAAGCCTCATAAAAAATTACTGCAAAGCTACTGTCTGCAAATGCAAATCAACCAAATAGTCTTTGCTGTGAGAAATATCACAATGAATCAGTAATGCTTTGTAAGACAATAGAAAGTTTGCAGCTTGCAAAATATAAACACGATGAAATAGTAATGAATAAAATATTTATTTTTCTGGTTTTCATGCTGCTAAGCGGCTGCTTTCTTTCAGTAAAAAAGCACGAAGGAACTGATATTCCTATTGTTACCGGAGACAAAGGCTATGATTTGGCCATTGCCGCCACTCATTCTAAACAAACCAAAGCTAACCTAATAAGAGACTATAAAGGTCAAGAACGAGTATACAAAAAACGGAAACCAAGGAAGAGCTTGACAATAGCAAAGTCATACCGACCGGTTGTTGATAACGCTTACTGTGAGGGTTGTAATTATGAGCAAGACTTGTCTGCATGCCAAAATATAGCTGACAAAAATTCTAACATAGCCACTGGCGCGGCATCTGGGGCGGCATCTGGAGCAGCAGTTACTGCGCTATTTGGTGCGTTATTAGGTGCCGATGTTGGCAGGGTTGCCACGATTGGAGCAACTGCGGGAGGCATTCAGGGACTTGGTAGCGAAACCCAAACAATACGAAGTATGATTGCTCGATGCATGCAAGGTCGCGGCTATAATGTTTTACGCTAAGCAGACGGTCTCTCTTCTGCTAATCCTCCTATTCCCTGCCCTAGCATTTGCACACGGCGGAAGATTGGATGAACAAGGCGGGCATTTCAACAGAAAAACAGGCGAATATATCTGCCACAAAGAACCCTGTTTTTCCATACAAAAACAATCAAAAGAAGCATTTGAAGAAGCTGATCCAACCACTTATAGTAACGTATATAACCGGGATGACTGGCCGCACTGGATAGATGAGGATGGAGACTGTCAGAACACGCGTCATGAGCTTTTAATTGCAACAAGCAAGTCGTCAGTTCAATTCAAAAGTTCACGCGAATGTACGGTTAAATATGGTCAATGGTACGGAGTTTATACTGGTATAACATTCACAAAGTCTTCAGATGTTGATATTGACCACATAGTCCCTTTGGCGCATGCCCATAGGCATGGCGGAGATATTTGGCCTGAGTCGCGAAAAACACAGTTTGCGAA
>JAJDAX010000233.1 GCA_029261615.1 Nitrospinaceae bacterium | reverse complement strand
GAAAATGATTATGTCATCAATCCGGTTGATAAATTCCGGACGAAAATGATTTCGCACCTCCTGCCGAACGGACTCCTGAATTTTCTCGAGGCCTGCATTCCACTGCTCGGAATCATTTTCTTTCAAATGCGCCATTTGCATACCCGCATCCTGAATCATTTTTCCTGCGATATTCGATGTCATCAGGATAACTGAGTTTTTGAAATCGACCGTTTTGCCCTGGCCATCCGTCAATCGACCGTCGTCAAGAATCTGAAGAAAGAGATTGAAAACATCCGGGTGAGCTTTTTCAATTTCATCAAATAGAATCACAGAATAGGGTTTACGTCTGATTCGCTCCGTCAAATAACCACCCTCGTCATACCCCACATATCCAGGAGGTGCTCCAATAAGTCTTGCGACAGAATGTTTTTCCATAAACTCCGACATATCAACCCGGACCATAGCTTGGGAATCATCAAATAAAAATTCTGCGAGGGAACGGGCTAATTGCGTTTTGCCTACCCCGGTTGGACCGAGAAACAGGAAGGACCCTATAGGTCTGTTGGAATCTTGAAGACCAGCCCTCGCCCTTCGAATGGCAGAAGACACCAGTCGAACCGCATCATCCTGGCCCACCACCTGTTTATGAAGCTCCTGTTCCATATCAAGAAATCGTTTTCTATCGGATCGAAGCATTTTTTCAACAGGGATGCCCGTCCACCGGGAAACAATTTCCGCTATTTCATCTTCACCAACTTCTTCATTTAATATTTTATTCTGGGCCTGAAGTTCAACAAGATGCGACTTAGCCTTATCAAACTCACCATGAAGCCTGGGAAGTGAACCATATTTTAATTCGGCAGCTCGTTCGAGTTGCCCTTCCCTTTCAGCTCGCTCGGTTTCCGCTTTTATAGTTTCAATTTGTTCATTGAGGTTCCTGATCTCACCGATCAACTTTTTCTCTTGTTCCCATTGTTTAAGTTTTTTATCTCCTTCTTCTTTTAGAATACTTACTTCAGAATTAATATTCTCGATTCTTTCAAGAGACTTAACATCCGTTTCTTTTTTCAAGGCTTCTTTTTCAATTTCAAGTTGAGTGACACGACGTTGTACCTGGTCGACTTCGACAGGAACTGAGTCTATCTGCATTCTAAGGCTCGAGGCGGCTTCATCGATTAGATCAATCGCCTTATCTGGAAGAAACCGGTCTGAAATATAACGATGGGATAATTTGGCAGCGGAGATAATGGCCGCATCCTGAATCCGGACCCCATGGTGGATTTCATATTTTTCCTTCAATCCACGGAGAATAGAAATCGTATCCTCCACATTGGGCTCTCCTACAGTGACGGGTTGAAATCGGCGCTCCAGAGCCGCGTCTTTTTCGATGTGCTTCCTGTATTCCTCAAGGGTTGTGGCCCCAACACAACGAAGTTCTCCCCTTGCCAGTGCAGGTTTCAACATATTTGAGGCATCCATGGAACCCTCAGCGGAACCCGCCCCCACCAATGTATGCAATTCATCGATGAATAAAATGATTTCTCCATTGGAATCATGGATCTCTTTTAGAACGGCCTTTAGTCGATCTTCAAATTCGCCTCTATACTTGGTTCCAGCAATCAAGGATGCTAAATCAAGGGAAAGAATGCGTTTTTCTTTTAGGCTTTCCGGGACATCACCATGAACTATTCTCTGAGCAAGGCCTTCAACTATTGCCGTCTTGCCTACACCAGGCTCACCGATCAAAACAGGATTATTCTTGGTCCGGCGGGACAACACCTGAACCACTCTCCTGATTTCAGTATCGCGCCCAATCACAGGGTCAACTTTTCCTGCAAGCGCACGTTGGTTCAAGTCTATGCAATATTTATCCAGAACCTGAAATTTTTCCTCTGGCGAGGGATCCGTTATCCTTTGCGATCCGCGGATTTCAGTTAGCGCCTGAAGAACTTTCTCTGCTGTTAATCCATGAGATGTTAGTATTTTTCCAACACGATTATTTTTATCCTCTAACGCCCCAAGGATTATATGTTCTGCACTGACGAATTCATCGTGCAATTGTTGAGCAGCATTAAAAGCATCGTCCATGTTTTTCTTGAATGTTTCGGAAAGATAAACCTGAAAATTGGAAGATTCAAGACAAGGAAACTTTGCAATGCCCGAAGACAGTTCTTCTTTTATTCGAGAAACCTCAATCCCTGTTTTATTGAGCAGAACATGGGCAATGGAATCCTGATCTTCCAATAATGTAAAAGCAAGGTGCTCTGCCTCCATAGCCTGATGCCGCTCTTTCTCACATAGCGCTTGAGCTTTTTGAACCGCTTCCTGCAATTTAAGAGTAAATTTATCGAATCGCATAATCAGTCTCCGTGCCAGAATTAACTTCTATCAATAAATAAAATCCGGAACCGGCATAGTCAAGTCAAAATCAAATAATACTGGATATTCTTGGGGGAATAAAAAACGGCGGGTGGACTCTTTAGCTAATCAAAGATTAGCCACAATACAGATCAGGGCTTTTTAATATCAAGGATGCCATACCCATTTGGTGTCAGGTTGGGCTTACATTCAGAAACATCAGATTTAACCAGAGAGTGTTTGAAGGCGTAATCAATCCTAATCCAGCGCTCTGCTTTATCCTTGGGAACATTACATTCCGCCAGACTGTCTCTTAGAATATTGGAACGCAAATCAAACAACTCTTCGGTAATGAACATATGTCGGTGAGCCATGGAAGGGATCCGTCCGCTATAAACCTTTCCCCCACCCATATTCGATACCATAAAATCTGTTTGCTGGTCTTCAATAAACTTTTGATCAATACCCTCAAAGTACTGTTTCAACCAAGGGTGTTCATAAAGTTTGTCGTAAAACACTTTATGAACTTTCTCTAAAGTGGACCGTCCTCCTATTTCTTGCAGCAAAGAATCAGATTCCATATTCGGGCTCAAATATTTAAAAGTTTAACTACGGTGAATATAAGCCAAAGTATCCATCATATAACTATCATCAGGATTCAAAAGGGATATTGCCACAATAAAATTTTTATTTTCAAGAGGATCACACCTAACAACTTGACCTGAAATAGAAGTAGGAGTTAAGTCTTCGTGTTTAAGGAGAGTCAATTCCACAGATTGGCCAATTTCCAGGGATTTGTGGATTTCCAGCAAAATCCCCTTAACTGTGATATCTCGCACAATAGATGATATTTCATCCTCTTGAATTTTCAGAAGAGCATTTAATTGAATCGTTTTACGTGGAAATTCTCTTTTGTCAGACATATCAATCCCATCCTGACTTCAGGAATAATTAGAATTATAAGGTTTCAAAAGCAAACTATCAGGCAAGGCCTTTTTCACCAAGCCAACGCTCAGCTTCAAGAGCGGCAGCACAACCGGTACCCGCAGCGGTTACTGCTTGCCGGTATTTGTGGTCATGCACATCCCCTGCAGCAAAAACACCTTCAATATTGGTTTCCTGGGTTCCCGGTTTGATCTTGATATAACCCGTGTCTTCAAGATCTACCTGCCCTTTAAAAATATCTGTATTAGGCGTATGGCCTATGGCATAAAAAATTCCTGCGGCTTCCAGTTCACTCGTTTCATTTGTCTTCAAATTCTTAATTCGGGCACCTGTGACAAATTGGTCGCCGATCGCATCCTCAAGTGCAGAATCCCATACCATTTTAATTTTTTCATTTTTAAGCGCCCGTTCCTGCATGATCTTAGACGCACGTAATTCATCACGACGATGGACAAGATAAACGATGGAACCAAATTTGGTGAGATAAGTCGCTTCTTCAACCGCCGTGTCACCACCGCCGATAACCACAAGTGGCTGGTTTTTGAAAAAGGGTAGCGCCCCATCACAAACCGCGCATGCCGAGATTCCCTGGTTCCATAATTTCTCTTCACTTGGCACTGCCAGTCGCCGGGCCGTAGCTCCTGTTGATATTATTACCGAATGCGCTTTAACGGTTGTTGAATCTCCTTTAATAGTGAAAGGGCGATTTTTAAAATCCACTTCGTGGACATCTTCACCAACCATACGCGTACCAAAACGTTCTGATTGCTTTCGGAACAATTGCATGAGCTCCGGACCATTAATACCCTCGGGAAAACCCGGAAAGTTTTCGACATCAGTGGTTGTTGTTAATTGCCCACCGGCAGACCCCCCTTTCACATAACCTTCATACATAAAAGGATTCAGGTTGGCACGCGCTGCATAGATCGCTGCGGTATGTCCCGCCGGACCAGATCCAATGATCGCTACATTTTCAATTTCGTCTGCCAAGGAAAACCTGCTCTTTCTAAACAAAAATCCCCGAAAACCCAGGAATGTTAATTATTAATTCAAACTTCAGGGCAAACAAGGTCCCGACAATTACCCCCGGTGCTCCAGCTTCTCACTTATGGTCTTCTTGATAATGTCTATATCCGGAGGCAAATTGATTTCATTAAATGGAAACTCCGTTTTAACGTCTTTAATTTTTTCAGCGTGATAATTTGCGAGGAAATCCGTGAATTTCAATCCATTGGCCGTGGAAATAACCACGACCCGTTCATTCTTCTTAATGACTCCCCGTTTGACCAGCTTTTCTAGAGCGGCAAGCGCAACGCCTGTATGCGGGCAACAAAGAAGACCCGTCCGATTGGCACGTCCAACCGCATTCGACAATTCATCCTCAGTTGCATCTTCCACCACTCCGTCGAATTCCTTAAGAGCGCGGATCGCCTTCTGTATACTCACTGGGTTGCCAATCTGAATAGCGCTGGCCTGTGTGGTTTGCGCCTGCATCGGTTCAAATTTTTTAAAATGGGTTTTAAAACTTCTCGCCAAAGGATTCGCCCGCTCTGCCTGCGCACAGACAAGCCGTGGCAGTTTATTTATGATTCCAAGGTCGTACCACATTTTGAAACCTTTTCCGATGGCACTCACATTCCCAAGGTTGCCACCAGGAACTATGACAACATCCGGTACTTCCCAGTCAAATTGCTGTACCAGTTCAAAGCTGATTGTTTTCTGGCCTTCAATGCGCAGGCTGTTCATGGAATTGGCGAGATAAATATCGTTTCCAGCACTGATTTGCTGGACGATTTTCATACACCCGTCAAAATCCGTATCCAGAGAAAGTGTTAGAACCCCATGCGCAATCGGTTGAATGAGTTGGGTTAATGAAACCTTACCCTTAGGCAAAAAAACAATCGCCGGGATATCCGCAACAGCACAGTAGGCAGCCAGGGCCGCCGAAGTATCTCCCGTTGAAGCGCAGGCAACAGCCTTGATATTTTTCCCTTCGGCCCGCATCTGCTTGACCATTGAAACCAGAACTGTCATGCCAAGGTCTTTGAAAGAACCCGTGTGCGACATGCCGCATTGTTTAACCCACAGGTCCCTCATCCCCAGTTCCTTGCCCAATCGGTCAGCCCAGAACAAATTACTGGCACCCTCATAAGTCGATACAATATTTTCATTGTCGACAACGGGGCAAACCAATTCCTTCTTACCCCAAACAGAGGAGCCGTAAGGCCAGTCATTCTTCCGATAGCGCTCCTGAAATAAATTTTTCCAATCAGATGCCGAGCGGGTTTTTAGTGCTTCCATATCATGAGCGACTTCCAGCAGGCTATCGCATTCCGGACACTTATAAATAATTTCCGTCAGAGAATACTGGGAGGAACACCCGTTCATGCATTGAAACCAGGCCTTAAAAACTGCTTTAGGTGTTTCGGTCGCTTCACTCATTTTTCGACTCGTATCAAAACTGTTTTTTCACTAACAATATCCAGAGCATCAATTTCCTTAAGTGCATTCTGGACATTATTCTCAAGAGCCTGATGCGTCATCAGAACTAGTGGAACGCCTCCACCTTCCGTTCCTCGTTCTCGCTGAATCATGGTACGAATGCTTATCTGATGCTGGCCTAGTACCCCGGAAATTTTTGACAACACTCCCGGTTGATCCTGCACCACACAACGCAAAAAATATTCCCCTTCAATTTCGTTGATATTTTTCAGAGGAATATCCTGGAGCGCACTTGCAGGGTAAGACTGCGGTGGAACGCGACCTTTACAACCCGCCAAAACATCCCTCGCAATATCGACCACATCTCCAATTACCGCACTGCCTGTGGGAAAACCGCCCGCACCATGCCCCACAAGAATATTCTCTTCCATACAATCGTCGCACACCAGTACAGCATTCAGCACACCGTTCACGTTGGCCATTGGTTTGCCCTGAGGAACCATTGCAGGATGCACCCTCACATCAATGGACTTGCCATCAAATTTTGAGATCGCCAACAACTTAATACGGTAACCAAATTGACGCGCACATTCGATGTCCTCTTGACTAATACTGCTGATCCCCTGTGTATAAATGGAATCAAACTTGACTGAAGTCCCATATGCAAGACGCGTGAGCACAGCAATCTTATGAGCCGAATCGATGCCCTCAATATCAAACGTCGGGTCCGTCTCTGCAAAGCCCTTTTCCTGCGCTTCTTTCAGAACCTGATCAAATGGAAGTCCTTCATCTGACATTTTGGTGAGGATGTAATTAGCTGTGCCATTGACGATGCCTTCTATGGCTTGAATTTTGTTCGCGACAAAACTTTCTTTAATTGACCGGATAATGGGTATTGCCCCACCAACGGCAGCTTCAAACAACAGCGCCACACCCGCATTTTCTGCCGCCACAAACAATTCATCGCCGTGCAGGGCAAGTAAAGCCTTGTTCGCCGTGACCACGTGTTTCCCATTCGCCATGGCCTTCAAAGCAAAAGTCCGCGCCGGTTCATAGCCACCCATGAGTTCGATCACTACATCGATCTCCGGCGAATCAATCACATCTTCCGCCTTGGTGGTCAGAATTCCAGGAGCGAGGGTTACTCCGCGATCAGTTGTGATATCCAGGTCAGCAACCTTAACCAATTCAAGGTTGGCTCCAAGTCTCTGGCTGATTTGTTCGCCGTTTTGCTGGAGAATTTTGACAACACTCGAACCGATGGTGCCAAATCCGATGATTCCAAGTTTAATAGTGTCCATTAACTATCCCGTAACAATAAATGTCCATCAAGTAACCACATTTCTACCAACTGGAATTAGAGAGCTTCTTTAATTCCGCGAACTGCCTGGCGGATTCGATGCTCATTTTCCACCAGAGAAATCCGGACAAATTGGTCTCCGCCTTCACCAAACCCGATTCCAGGCGATACCGCCACACCCGCTTTTTCGATTAGCATTTTGGAAAATTCCAGCGATCCCAAGTGTCGAAAAGCTTCCGGAATTTCGGCCCAGACAAACATCGAAGCCTTAGGCGGTTCAATATTCCACCCGATCCGGTTCAACCCTTCACACAGAACGTCGCGTCTCGTTTTATACACCTGCCTGATTTCTTCAACACAATCCTGTGGTCCGTTCAGCGCAATGATGGCAGCAATCTGAATCGGCTGAAACATGCCATAATCCTGATAACTTTTAACCCGCGCCAGTGCCTGAATAATATCACGATTCCCGACCATAAAACCGACCCGCCAACCGGGCATGTTGTAACTTTTGGACAAGGTAAAACATTCGACGCCCACATCCTTGGCACCCGGAACTTGCAACAGGCTTGGCGCCCGATAACCATCGAACACGAGGTCAGCGTAGGCAAAATCGTGGACAACGATCAGTTCATGTTCGCGGGCAAACTCAACAACTTTTTCAAAAAATTCGATATCCACACAGGTTGTGGTTGGGTTATGCGGGAAATTGATGATGAGTGCCTTCGGACGAGGCCAATTGGCTTTGAACGCCTTAAGCAATTCTTCAAAAAAATCGACATCACGACTCAGCGGAACACTGATAACATCGGCATTGGCCAGAATAAAAGCGTAAGTATGGATGGGATAGGTTGGCGTTGGAACCAGAACGGAATCCCCGGGACCCGATATCGCCATAGCCAGATGCGAAATCCCTTCCTTTGACCCGATGGTCGCAATAGCTTCAGTATCCGGGTCCAGCTCAACTCCGTGGTTGCGTTTATACCAATTGCAAATAGCCAGTCGGAGGTTAGGTATCCCTTTTGATTGGGAGTAACGGTGATTCGGTGGCTTTTGGACGGCCTCCACAAGTTTTTCGACAATATGCGGTGGGGTTGGCAAGTCGGGATTTCCCATCCCGAAATCGATCACATCTTCCCCACGCCTTCGGGCTGCCATTTTCAGTTCTGTGACAATATTGAAGACGTATGGGGGGAGCCGTTTTATTCTTGGAAATTCTTTCATCGCTTTTGATTAAAGTCTATTGTCCACAAGCGTTTCTATAAACTGAAGACTCACACTTCCTCAGTAAAAATATTAACCTATCTTTTATATTAAACTCTCCCGTGAGAACCTTCTTAGATTCCCGGAGATTATTCAGGAGTAGTTATCAATGGTTGTCGCTGGGGAAAATCAGGAAGCAAAGGGTGAAAAATTCGCTCTAACCCCTTATTTTTAAAGCTTAACACAAAACGAAATTACCTTAGCATAATTACCCAATCCCGGCAATTGTTATCCAATCGAAGGCCCTGTTTCGGCT
>JAJDAX010000232.1 GCA_029261615.1 Nitrospinaceae bacterium | reverse complement strand
GTGTAAATCATGTGGCAGGCCGCGCAACCGGTGGAACGGAAATCTCCAGCCCGTCGGGGAGCCTCGGAGTTCAGATGGCAGCGCAAACATTTTTTATCAAGAAAATCCTGTGCTTGATCGTGGACGGGCATCGGGGAGGTGGTTGATGTTCCCTTTAGCTTTTCCTGATCGATCTTTTGGGTACCCGGTTTTTTATCAGATTCAACCTTTGAAGTCGCTTCGGCTTTCAAAGGGGGGGTGCTTATCTTTTCATTTGAAGTGGTGTGTCCCAAGGCATTTCGAGTCTGGTCGATTATCCCTTTGGCAGTTGCCATGAGAGATTGTTCCATCCAGGCGACCTGATCGGCGTGGCATTTGCCGCAATAGCGAGCGGCATGTTCCGGTGCCGAAGGGTTGGCTGCCATATTTTTATGTGCACGAAACTGATTGCGCGTGCCGGCATTGCCGCCATGGCAATCTGTGCATTCGAGCTTATGATTTGAACTGATTTCCTCGATGCCATGGTGGCAGAACTGGCAACCCTCGTCCCGGTTGTCCACCAGAATTTTCCCGAAAACGTCTTCCAGGGAAAAGTTGGAATCCTGATAAAACTTCAATTCGGATTCGTCGGAGTCGGCGTAGCTGTTGAACCGGATGCCGTCGATGGTGACACCTGGTTCGAGCGCGTCTTTGGCATCCTCACGGTACCCACGTATCAGGAAAAAAGGATCGCGTATGTCGCCGGCTTCAACTGTTTCGCGCGGGGGCGCGGGGGGCACCTCTACACTTTTTTTGAGGTAGCGATTTTCCAGAGGAAATGTTGGGACCGGCGTCGGGTCATGGCTTTCCGGTAAGGTCGGTGGCTCGGGATCGGGTAAGGCCTCTTCACTAATCACCGGGGATTGTTGGGAATGAGTGCTTCTGGATCCTGAGAAATCGTAATCGAACAGGGACCCTCCGTTAAACTCCTGAGCTTGTAGCTGAGTAAAGGAAAGTAGCAGGACAATTAGCAGGCAGAAAAGGCCCCACCCTCTTTTTAAATTCATCGTCCCTCCCCAGCTTTTTTCAGTCGGGCGCGATGTTTCTCGTGGTTTGCCAATCGATAACTCTTTTCTATGTTTTTATAGATCGGATCGTCTTGCTGCGTGTGACATGTTAAGCAGTTTCCAACTTTAAGGATCCGATTAAGTTCTTTCTGATTAAAAGCGCGTGTGCCGGGTTGGTGACTTCCGGCAACCATCTGACCTTTAATGGTGCCGCCCGGCAGGGGCGAACGTTCCCCCAGTGTACCGTAAATATTGCCACGCATCACCGGTTGCGCTTCGTCTCGTTTTCCTGAGGACTTGCGGCCGACTTTAAGGTCGGACGGGCCAAGTCCAAGCGCTTCGGTTGACAGGTGGCATGAGGCACAGGACCTGACTTTGGGTCCGACAGAATGCGGATGAGTGGCATTCAGTGTGTTTGCGCCCGAATAACCTTTTGGGTTGGTGAAACCGAAATCGCGATAACGGCCGTGGATGTCGCCGTCGTTGTCGATGACCGGAAGTGAAAAACCTTTGGGGTCGAGAACAGTCAGCGTGGTCCGTGGCATCGGGTTGGCAGGGCGCACTTTGGAATCGTGTCCTATTAAAAGGGTCGGTTGCCTGAAATCTTTTTCGGCTTTGTAACTTGTCCATAAGGAAGTGTTGTCTTTTGGATTGAAAATCAAATGACATCCTTTACATTGCGGGACCCAGGATGAATGACAGGCATTGCAGGCCAATTTTTTATTGTGTTGTGAAATCAGATGGGTTTTTCCATCTTTTATTAGAGGAACCTTCCAGGACTGCCCTCCGCGTTTGGAAAAGACGGTGATATTTCCGTCCAGCATTTTCACATTTGAAAGTTTTCGTCCCAGGCGCGACACCACTGCCCAGTCGCCTGCTTTTAGGGGGTTATTCAGGTAATGTCGGTTTTCCCTCAGCACACGCAAGTCGGATGAATCTACTTTTTCAACTTGCGGGTGGCGATCAGCATTTCCGTGACAGGTGTCACAGCCCACTTCCACGGCTTCGTACTGGCGAGAATGCAAAGTGCCGTCTCCCATAACATCGAAAGAACTGTGGCAGTCGATGCATTCCATTCCCGCTTTGGTGTGCGCATCCTGAACGGGGTGTTGATTCAATAGGAATGGAAAAATATTTTTAGGATTATCAGAATTCACTTCCAACGGCTGATTTTGAGATTTGTGGCATTGCGTGCAGCTGTTCTGTTCCGGAAGGGCAGTTATACGGTGATGAACCATGTGACCGGTTTCATTTTTCGGGATCGTCGGATCCAGGCCTTCGTACGTGCCTTCCCGGGAGTAGGAAACATGGCAGGCAGCACAACCCTGCGACCGGTATTCACCTGGTGCCGGTTTTCCATCAAGGTGGCACTGCATGCAGGTTGATCTGAGGACGCCATCTGCAGGATGGTGCGACACTTTTTCTGCCCCTGTAGCTCGTTCATTTTCTGCTTCCTGTCTACGGTCTTTGGGTAAGAAGAAGGGCAGGGCTTCCAGTTCAGGTTTTGATCCGCTGGAATCCCCGTCTTTAAAGTCTGACCCGGCGGGTACCCTGGAAACTCCGTATTTGGCCTGGGGTGAAGATTGAGCTGCCCATTGATACCGTACACCGGCGATTACTCCTGAAAGTGTTCCCATCATGGAGCGGCGCACGCGATGAACGTGATTGCGGCTGGGGTCTGCATGTCCGGCATGACAGCCTGCTTGTCCACAACTGAGATGCACCACCGACAAAGCCGATGGGTTGCGCTTGCCGGTTCCAGCGGCAGCATCAAAAATCATGCTGGCGTGTGCTCCTGTTTTGTCGAGTGATGCGGCATCGCCTCCATGGCATACCGTGCAACCGAAAGTCTCCGGATGAGACGCGCTCATGGGTTCTATCCCATCATGGCAGGTGAGGCACGTTTCTTCAGTATTTCCACGAAGTCCGCTTACCGCCAGTTCTTTATTGTCTCCCACGCGGGCGGTCACCTGGGTGCGTTTGATTTCCGGAGATCGTGTCATCCAGGACTGCTTTTCCCCTTCATTGGTACTCAATTCTGACTGAGATTGGTGATAGAGTTTTTGCCAGTACTGCCAGCCTTCCACCTCCTGTGCCCAGACCAGCCACACTCCGCCCAGTAAGATGCCAATGCTAAGAATGAAAATACGAAGAGTTAACACGGGGTTATTGTCACCAGATATTGTGTGTGCGGCACGAGCTTCCCAACCAGGCAAAGTGAAGGGATCATCCTAAATCCTGCGGCCTCCCAATGCAACCACCTGGCGGTGGGGCAGCGTGTTGACCGGTTAAAAGCAGAGCCGATTTTATGGTACATCGCCAAATCCTCCCCCGTTCTCTTTTGATCTTATTTAATGTCTCCCGTAAAGGGGCTGGGGGGATTTATTAAATACCAGATAAAAGATGACCATCGGTTATTTCTTTGATCCCAACGCTTAAATCCCCCTGCTACGCTTCCCCCTTCCAGAAGGGGGATTTTTTAATTACCCGAACCTGTTATTAGTCATTCGACTAAAAGGTTTTAGCTGGCTGACCGCAAGGTCGCCCAGTATTTTATTCAATTTTCTTCTATTATTGCGAGAGACAGCGGTTGCAAATTAAAGATGTCCTTCGCGTCTTGTGGTTCTTCCGGATTGAAGGTGTCTATCAAGGTTTTCCAGGTGAGGCCTTTCCTTGCAGTGGGCAGTTGAAATGATACCCCAAATTTTTCTGACGCATGAAACAGCAACAACAGGGACGGGCTCCCCCGTTTTTTCTCGTTCCGGATTCTTGCTCCTATAGTCTGTAGGGATTCAATGGACCAATCGTTCTCAACCATTTCCCGGCCATCCGGATGAAGCCATGTGATGTCTTTTTCATCGCCAAATAATTCGCCACTGAAAAAACGACTCCGAGACAGGGCTGGATGTTTCCGCCTAATGTGGGAAAGTTTCCGAATGAATTGAAGGAAAGCTTCCCGCTCCTGATCGAGATTCCATTGGTAGTAATTGGTGTCGTTGTCCAGGCACCAGGCGTTGTTGTTGCCCGATTGTGTTTTTCCCAACTCATCGCCCCCCAGAATCATGGGTGTGCCGAGGGAGAGGAACAGGGTCGCCATCATATTCCGT
>JAJDAX010000231.1 GCA_029261615.1 Nitrospinaceae bacterium | reverse complement strand
GAGCACGATGGACCCAAGATGACGGGCTACGCATACAGGGTTCCAAAATACCCGGTAGAACCGGGCGCGCATGTGGCGAAATCGGATATGAAAATTATTGAATCCATGCCGGTCAAATCGCTCATCACCTTTCCCAAGTCCGGGCTCTTGCACGCAAAGGGTAAGCCGCTTTTAGTACGAGGTCACGCCTGGGCCGGTGATTTAAAGGTCAGCCGTGTTGACCTGTCGATTGACTTCGGTGCGACCTGGATTCAGGCGCAGTTGAAACCACCGGCCAATCCTTTCGCCTGGCAACATTGGCAGGCATCGGTTGCCTTCCCCACCACAGGTTATTTTGAAGTGTGGGCAAGAGCGAGTGACAACACAGGCACCATGCAGCCGATGGTCATGCCGGGTTGGAACCCCAAGGGATACCTCAACAACGCCATGCACCGGATCGCGATCCGGGTGGCGTAAGAGTGATTACCGTGCGACGATTTTTCTTCCTCTTTATATTTTTGTTTGTTGTGGGGGTAACGACTGGTTTTGCTGAGCCGGAGACCCGCCTGCAGAAAGGGGAAGGGCGCGATCTTGTTCTGGCGACCTGCACGGCATGCCATTCAGAAGCGCTGGTTTTAAAAAATCACATGACGCGTGAACGTTGGGATGAAACCCTCACCTGGATGCAGGAAAAACAAGGCCTGTGGGAACTTGCCCCGGATGAACGAAAATCCATTCTGGATTACCTTGGGAAGTACCAAGGGGTGCAGGGGACGGAGTCGGCACATTTTCACGGCCCCTCTCTATACCGCTATCACTACCCGCCGAATCCTTTGGCTCCTCAGGAATAATCGTTTAAACTAAGTGAACCTTGGGAGTTATAAATCGAACGGTAGCTATTTGATTCAATCCCCGATACCGGGGTTGTCATATTTGAAGGAGAAGGAAAGATGAAACGAGTCCTACTCGGAATTTTATTGATTGGCGTAGTGCTTCCTTTTAATGCCTTCGGGGCAGACGATTTTTACGAGCCATTGCCAAAAATGGTGCATCCAAAAGACAACGCCTGGTCCAAAGATAAAGAAGAACTCGGCAAGATGCTGTATTTCGATCCCCGCCTTTCCGGAAGTAACTGGATCAGTTGCGCAACCTGTCATCATCCTGGGTTGGGGTGGGGCGATGGACTTCCCCGTGCTATCGGTCATGGGCAGAAGGAATTGGGACGGCATTCGCCCACAGTAATTAACAGCGGGTATTTTGAAGTTCAAATGTGGGACGGACGTAAACCGAGTCTGGAAGAACAGGCCAAAGGACCGATTGCCGCTGCCGGAGAAATGAATCAGGATTATGGCGAACTGATGAAGGAACTGAAGGCGGTTCCTGGCTATGTGACTCGTTTTGAAAAAGTATTCGGCAAAGGCGGTGTAACCATCGACAACGTTGGAAAAGCTATTGCCACTTTTGAACGCTCGGTGGTTTCAAACAATGCGCCGTATGACAAGTATCAAAAGGGTGATAAATCGGCCATGTCCAAATCCGCTATCAGCGGGATGAATTTGTTCTTCGGAAAAGCGCGTTGCACGATATGTCACAATGGACCCGCTTTCACCGACAGCCAGTTTCACAACATCGGCGTTCGCGCTGCCGGACCACTCAAGGTGGACCTGGGCCGTTCCAACATCAGCAAGGACGATGGAGACAAGGGAGCCTTCAAGACTCCGGGGCTTCGGCACATCGCACACAGTGCACCTTATATGCATAATGGAGTGGAGCGAACCCTGCGTGATGTGATTGAATTTTATGACCGTGGCGGCGATGATGTTCCAAATAAAAGCGCCTTCATGACCCCGTTGGGTTTGAGTGATTCTGAAAAAAATGATCTGGTGCAGTTCATGCACGCTTTGACGGGTGATCCAATCCTGGTGACGATTCCCGAACTACCTGTTTCTTTATCTTCCCTGTCTTCCGTGGGCATTTCGGGAGAGGTGGCCCGTTCTGGCGGACTTCTTAGGAGGCTGACCGACGCGGATTTTTCCCGCATTGGTGTAAAGGAGATGCACGGCAAACACTAACTGCATGCCATTTTTAAGTGCTGTTTTTAAATTACCGCGTGGTGTTTGTCTGGAAGGCCATAGATGGGTATAATCGCCTTTCTTCCCGAGTGGATTGTCGAATTATTTAGCAAAAACTTTATCAGTGGCAGCATTTACGGAGCCGCTTTGAAATTGAGAGTTGGATGATGAAAAAATGGAAAGTGTTTGGGCCGATCAGTTGTGTGTCTCACTGTCTCGGGTTGATGTTCGCCCTGGCTTTAACCAGTCAAATGGCGCAGGCAGCAGATTATTCCGTTTTGCCGGGTGACGATCAATTGGCCATGCATCAGGGGCGGGCACACGGTGGGCGCTACGAACGACATTCCCTGCACCACGGTATGGGACGCGCTGGCAAGGGTATCTGTCCGCAAAGCCGAGCGACGGCGGAGGCACCTAATGATGTCCTGAATTTCAAAAACCCGATAACGCCAACTTTGGAAAACCTTCAGGAAGGTGAGAACCTGTTTCATTACAAAGCCTCGCCTACCAAATGCAAAGTCTGCCACGGGTCCAACGGTAACGGACTGGGCATGATGGCCCAGGGTGAAGGCCCCATGCCGCGCAATTTCACCTGCGCTAAAACCATGGCTGCCATCACCGACGGCCAAATGTTCTGGATTATCAAAAACGGCTCGCCAGGAACCCGGATGCCCCCTTTTAAATATTTTTTGAAAGATGACGAGATCTGGAAACTGATAATTTATATTCGGACTTTTAATCAAAAACGCAAATAGCGGGTGCTCCGCCCACGGCGGACGTTAAACGCTCTGCGATGCGCTCTGAAATTTCCCCTCCTCAATAAAGTTAAACCTGTTAGCTCACCGCATTCAAGAACGCGATTAGCGGTTCTTGAACTCTCGCAAGGTGGGGTCATTGTTTGGTTGACCCCGTGTTTGGGGTCCGAATGATGTATTCTTCTTGCCAGTGGATATATAATGGTTACGATTGGATACGGATGATTTGGCAGCCTGTCTCTATATTAAGAGAAGCAGGTTTCCTTTAATGATTAGGAGGAATGACATGTCGGGATGGAATCTTTATAGAAATCTGGTAATTGGGGCCCTTGTCTGGTCACTGGGTGGATTGGGTCTTGCTTCTGGGAAGGCTTATGCGGGTGTGGATGCCAAAGAGTTGATCGAGAACACCTGTTCCACCTGTCATCGTTTTTCAGGAGAACCGGTGAGTCGACTGAAATTGAAAGCGCCGGATCTCAAGTGGGGTGGCAACAAATATCAGCACGACTGGCTGGTGCGCTTTCTGCAAGGCAAAGAAGAGATGCTATATCCCAACGGTTACCGCTGGGACATCCAGCGAACAAAAACCGATCATGTGAAACTGAACTCCGAACAGGCCGAAGCGGTGGCCCAATATTTTGAAAAGAATTTTCTGGACTCGCGCGTTGAAAAGGATGCGTTCAGCATAGATAAGATCACCCAACGCGAAGTCGAATTGGGCGCGGGATTATTTAAAGAATATTCCTGCCTTGGGTGTCACCAGGTGAAAGAAGACGGCAAGAAAATTGGCGGTCCCATCAGCGCCGACTTGTTCAACGCAGGTCAGCGCTACAACTTCGACTGGCTGTTCCGGTTCGCTCTCAATCCACAGGATTTCACGCCGCACAGCGGGGAGTACCTGGCGGACATCAGCGCACTTAAACTGCGGCATTTACTGGGGTACCTCATGACGCTGGGCGTTGAAAACTATCCCCTCCATGTGCCATGGGAGACTCAGGCCTTCAAGCAGGGTGATCCAGCAAAAGGCAAACCGCTTTACAAAGAATACTGTGTTCAATGTCACGGCCCGGAAGGCAAGGGTGACGGCGTTGGGGCCTTGGGGCTGACGAATCCGCCCCCTGCCAATCATTCGCAGATGGCTTTGAGTGAATTGCCCATGGATTATCTTTACAACGTTGTTTATTACGGTGGCAAGAGTGTCGGTAAATCTCCCAATATGCCGGACTGGGGTATTACCATTCACGGTCAGGATTTCGCCGACCTCATCGCGTTTCTGCGCACCAATTTCAAAGGTGGAGAAGAGGTGAAAACGGCAGCCAGTGCGGCGGGTGCTGTATCGGGTGATTGTACACAACCTAGAAAAACCAAAAAAGCACCCCCCAATTTTCTGAATAAAAAGAATCCGGTATCGGCGACAGCGGCTAACATTGCTGCCGGGAAAAAACTGTTCCTGAAGGATGCAAAACCGGTGGCGTGTTTGCAGTGCCATGGCAAGAAAGGCAACGGCAAAGGTCCGTTGGGCGGTGGTCTTAAACCAAAGCCTCGGGATTTCACCTGTGCTCCCATGATGAAGGACATTTCAGATGGACAGATGTTCTGGATCATCAAAAACGGATCGCAGGGTACTGGGATGATGCCTTTCAAAATGCTCAAGGATAAGCAAACCTGGCAGGTCATCCGGTATTTGCGCACTCTGGCAAAATGAGGGTGAAAATTTACAGGTAACAGCCTATAACGTTGAATGGTTTAGTCAGGTCCCGTCTGTTATTCTGAAATGTAACAGGCGGGACTTTTCTAATTCAGGAGGTGAGATTATGCAGAGTAGGATTATTTTTATCGGAGCCTTAATATTGCTGGCCGG
>JAJDAX010000230.1 GCA_029261615.1 Nitrospinaceae bacterium | reverse complement strand
TTTAGTTAAATTAATATAAATTTCGCATAAGTACGCTTAATGAAAATTCAGTCTAAAAAGCTGCTGCTATTTCTAGTCCTTTTTTTCGGACTGTCTTCTTGTTCAACCATGAAGAGTGCGGAAACGGTTACCCAGCCGCAGCCATTGGAAACAGCCAAAGCTCAGCCTCCTGAAAAAAAACGTCCGAACTTTGTTGGGCCAGGGGGGGACAGCCGCGAGTTGTTAATGCCGCAGACTGATTTTGTGCCGGGTACCGAACCGGTAGACCCCATTATCGAAGAGACGGCCGCTTCCAAAAAAAAGCCTGTAGAGCGTAAAGGCCCCCTGTTTTCCCTGTCCGCCCAGGATGTGGAAGTGAAAACGATATTGCTGGCTCTTGCCAAAGAGATAAAACAAAACATTATCATCGAACCAGGTGTCTCCAAAAGAGTGACGGTTGATCTGAAAGATGTCACTCTGAAGGAGGCTCTGGACAACCTGCTGCATCCGCACAGACTGAGCTGGCGATTGGATGGAGATTTTATTCACATCCTGGCCGAAAGAATGGAAACCCGGTTATTCCGGATGAACTACATCATCACCAAGCGCCAGGGAGTGAGCAACCTGCAGGCCACCAGTGGCCAGGGCACAGCGAGCACCACATCGATTGGATCTTCTGGAGGCGGATTGGGAGGCACTAACACAGGTACTGCAGGCGCAGGCGTGGGCGGCGGATCAGGTACTGGTGCAGGCCGGACTTTCAACAACCTGTTCACCTCGGAAGAAACCGACCTCTGGCGGGAAATTTTCTTTGGTCTCAAACGACTGGTAACCGATGCCGGATCTCAATCCGATCGAACTGACATCACTCAGCAGGGTGCATCGGGTGGGCTGGGTGCTACCACTGGCCTCGGGGGCGTGTCACAAAGTCAGGACGCAGAAACCGGCAGTGATGTGGGAATTACGGATACAACCAGCAATACACCCTCACCGGAACCCAAAGAAAAAGGCTTTTTCACGATCAATCGGCAGGCCGGGATCATCGTGATCAAGGACTACCCTGATGTTTTGCTTAAAATTGCAGAATTCCTGGAAGCCGTCGAAGGATCCGCACAGCGACAAGTATTCATCCTGGCAAAAATTCTTGAAGTCAATTTGCTCGACGAATTCAAACTGGGAATCGACTGGAGCCGGGTATCTCCGATCAACGTATTGCACGACAATGAATCAGGAATTAATCAGCAATTCGGCGATGTTTTTAATTTGACCAAGTCTGCTTCCAGCCCACTGGGCACTTTTCTTCAGGGGTCGGCCGGTTTTTTCTACGGGCTAAGCAACACACAACTCAACATCATGATCGATGCGCTCGGACAACAAGGCAATGTGAGTGTTCTGTCCAGCCCCAAAATCGCTACTCTCAATAACCAGCGCGCAGTGATCAAGGTTGGTACGGAGGACGTTTTCTTTATCCCTCAGGTCGTGACAGCCTCCGAGACCGGGACCCAGATCACCACCTTCATCCCTTCGTCCCTGACAATCGGGATTGTTCTCGATGTCTTGCCGCAGATTAACGAAAACGGACAGGTCATGATGAACATCAACACCAGCATCTCCGAGAAATCAGGAGAACGGGTTTCTCCGGACGGGCGAAGCAGTATCCCCATCCTTGATGTCCGGGAATCAAACAACGTGGTGTTGGCTCAATCCGGGCAAACCATTGTCATCGGCGGGTTAATGAAAAATCGGAAATCCAAGAATCAGAACGAAGTCCCCCTATTGGGCGAGATACCATTGCTTGGAAGGCTGTTCCAGCACGAAGCAGACGTAGATGCGAAAACAGAATTGGTCATCATGCTGACCCCACAGGTTTTGGCGGGAAAAGCTATCGACGAGCAACTTAAAAAAGAAGAAGAACGACTTCAGAAATTTGTGCTCCCAAAGAGTTGATCCCTGGGTCACTCGAGCATAACTTTTAAAATGGACCGCTATGTACGAAGCCTTTTACAATTTTCGGGAAAAACCGTTCAACCTGACACCGGACCCGAAGTACCTGTACTTCAGTAAGCATCATCAAGGTGCAATGGACCACATGCTCTACGGTATTCGTGAGCGTGAAGGATTCATTGTGATTCTGGGCGGTATCGGTGCAGGAAAAACCACGTTGAGCCGCTGCCTGCTCAACCGGTTGGATAAAAACATCCAGGTCGCACTCATTGTCAACCCCATGCTCTCGGACGTCGACCTGCTCCGAACGCTGGTTCACGATCTGCGCATCACACCCGAACGGGAAGTTGCCGTAGCAGATTCCCGTCCGAGACGGATTGACGATGGAGAGCAGGTTGAAACCGACGTTTCTACAAAAAAGGTGTCTCCGGTAAAAGGCAATTGGGTCAACCGAGCAACCAAAAAAGAACTGCTCGACGCACTCAACCAGTTTTTACTCGAACAACACTCCAAAGGCGGTTCAACCGTAGTCATCATCGATGAAGCACAAAACCTGTCTCTGGATGTAATGGAAGAGTTGCGGTTGTTGTCCAATCTGGAAACTGAAAAAGAAAAACTGCTTCAAATCATTTTTATCGGTCAAAAAGAGCTTGAAGAAAAACTCAAATCACCTGAATTAAAACAACTGCGCCAGCGGATTTCGATTCAATACGAATTGCAGCCCCTGACACTTGAAGAGACGAGAAATTATATCGATCATCGCATCCTGATCGCTTGCGGAACCGCCCGCACCACCTTCAGCAACGGGGCATTGAAAGAAATCCACAATTACTCCAGAGGCTATCCACGCCTGATCAATTTAGTGTGTGACCGTGCCCTGCTTGGAGGATTCAACGCCAAAGTGGACAGAATTGAAGCCAAACACGTCCGCAAAGGAATACGCAGCCTGCTGGGAGAAGAAGGAAAAGAATTTTTCATTAAACGGTTTTTCAAAGAACGCCTTCCGGTAGTGGCCTCTATCCTGTTTTTTATTGCAGGACTGGTATTTTTTGTCGGAGGGGGAAAAGGTGGACTGCCACGAATGCAACAGTGGGTCCAGAAAACTTGGCAGCAAACGTTTCAAGCCCAAACGCACATTGCCGCATCACCCGTAAAACCGGCTACTAAAAAAGTTTCGAATGTCGCTCCCGTTGCAGTCCCAATAATTGATAAAACAAAACGAGTCAGCAAGGAAAAGGAAACGGTAGTTAAAGTTCCCGAGCCGGAGTCCCCTGTAATTTCCACTGAAAAGCAACAGGTCTCGGTACTGACCCCTCAAAGTAGTGGCGGGTACTATCGAATCCAGGTGCATTCCTCGAAAAAGAAACAGGAAGCGGAAGCACTCATTACAGAACTTGGTAAAGAAGGCTACGTCTCTTTCTTGAAAGAAGTCCGGTCCACCGGCAAACCCTGGTATGTGGTTTATGTTGGTCCTTACGATGCTCTGGACAAGGCTCGGATTCATTTAAATTCATTGAAATTCTCAGGACGTTCCCCGATCCTCCTTTCCATCAGCAGGTCAGGATAACAGGAGGATTAAATTGAGTCTGATTTCCGAAAGTCTCAAAAGAGCGCATGACGATCGCAGCACGGCTGATTTACGACCCGCATTTAACCTGGTCGATTCACCATCTTCGTCCTCCCCAACAATTTCTCCAATTAAACGATGGGTTTTGTGGCTGACCCTTCCAGCATTAGGTTTGGCTGGGTTTGTGGTTTTAGTCCTCAACCCCACGGACACAAGACAGGTGGCTCGAGTCGCCGCTCATCAGGCCTCCACCCCTGCGTCTCCACTGGAATACACGCCAGCTTCTGATTTGGCCGAAGCACCATCCACAAAGAAAACAGCCAACACGTCAGTAAATCCAAAAATCAAAAAAACCAGCACCAATTTTCCCGAACCTTCGACACCAAAGGATTTGGGAACCCTAAAGGCCGAGCCAGCAAAAGAACCGGTAAAGAAAAATTCAGTTCCAACCTTAAAAGTAAAACCAGTTGAACCCAGGAGAAAGGACCTGCCTGCTGTTAAGTCAGAGACAAACAAAAAATTTCTCAGTGCGCCGAAGAAAGTAACCCTTCCAAAAAAGAAAAAGAGCAGGGTCCAGGTCACCCTCACCCAAAAAAAATCACCCGTAAAAAAAGCGGTGGTCGCCTCTCTTCCAAACAAAGAGAATCCTGGTGCAAAACAGCCTCTAACGGGCAAAGCCCCTGGTGAAACCCTGGCGAAGGATGCGGAGTTTTATTTTAAAATGGGGGTGTTCTACCAGCGAACCAAGGACCCTATCGAAGCCCTTGACTACTACAATAAAGCGCTTCAACTGGACCCGACCAACGCCGAAATCTATAACAATCGGAGCCTGATTTACAAGGAACTCGGTAAATATGACAAGGCCGTTACCGGATTCTTGAAAGCGATTCATTTTGACCCGGAATATGTCAAAGCCTACAACAACATCGGCCTGCTTTACTTTCTGAAGAACAACCCGGCGGCAGCCATTTCCAGCTTCCAGAAAGCCATAAAAATTGACCCCCGCAACGTAGAGAGTTATAACAATCTTGCAAGCGTCTACAAGAAACAGGATAATCCCCTTAAGGCACTTGAATTGTACCAGGCGATCCTGAAAAAGAATCCTGGTCATATCGAAGCACACTATAATCTGGCCCTGCTCTATGAACAGGAAGGCAATTATCCCAAAGCCATTACCCATTACAGCCAGTTTGCTAAACTGGGAGCAACCTTGCGCCCAAAACTGGTTCAAAAGGTCAAGGCCCACCTCAAGCTGCTACAGTAACCCTTCCTACTTAGCCCGCCGCCTTGAATTTCTGGAGGTGTTCCGTGGGTGATTTTTTCAAAAAAAGTTTCCTGGCCGGATTGCTCGTCACCATTCCGCTCGCGCTCACGTATCTTTTATTTTCATTCCTCATGCGTAAGCTTGATCATCTCATGGCCCCGCTGGTACGCGAGGTCATTCTTAAAACCGGCGCCCCATTACCGGAGGATTTCCATCTGCCCGGCCTGGGCTTTTTCATCACTTGTCTGCTCATGTGTGTGATTGGGATATTTGCGAAAAACTTTATCGGGGATAAAATTGTCCGCAAGGGACAGAACCTTCTGCAATCAATACCCTTCGTGCGATTCCTTTACACCACCATCAAACAAGTGGTCGATTCAATCTCAAAAGTGGACAAGCAGGTTTTTGAAAAAATGGTGATGCTCCGCTACCCGCACCTGTCAACCTATGTCATGGGACTGGTATCCTGCGATTCTCAGGGTGAGGTACTACTCCGCACGGGTGATAATTCTGTGAACGTGTTTGTCCCCATGCTACCGAATGTAACGCTCGGCTGGCTGCTGGTGGTGCCGCGCGACCAGGTCACGGTACTCAAGATGAGCCGGGAAGAAGGCATCAAGATGTTATTGTCGTTTGGTATTTTTGAGGCGGGAGGTTCAGAGAAAACACCTGACAATGTGCCAGATTAAAACTTTTTGCGACCCACAAAAATATTGTTTTGTTCATCCAAATGATCTGAAAGCTGTCTCACGTTGCGTGATCCTCTATTTTTTTTCTATTTCATCATCCGGGCGTTTGCCTGCAATTCTCTCGCTGATCCGCTTCGCTACTTTAGTATCCATTTTCCCCAGCACTGAACCTGCGGTTTTACTTTTCATACGGGATACAATCAGGATAGCCACCCCTTCATCGAGTTTTTCCAGTAAACGGGCCGCCTCTGCAGATTTCATTGCAGAATATACTTTGACCAGGTTGTTGACGTTTTTATCGATCAGGTCGCGTTTGATACCCACCTGCTCCTCACTTCTCGCCAAAGCCTGCTCAATTTTAGCAAGGTCCCCCTTGATCTTGGTTTCAAGTACCTGTAGATTTTTCTCGCGCAGCGCCATTTGATTTTCACGCTGTTTAAGATCGCGGTTCTTGCGTTCGATCATTTCCATCATGCGGAGTGTTTCAGGATTAATGCCCGCAGGTTCCGGTGGAAGTTCCGGTTTGACTTCAGGTTTGGCAGGCTCTGCTTCGTTTCCGTTTTCATCAAACACCGGCGGCTCACGATTCTCAAGATCTTCAGGCGATTCAGTCAACTTTGTCTGGGCCCAAACTTTTCCATTGGGCATAAGGGTCGACGCCGAAAAAAATAGTAGCGTGGACACAACTCCCACAAGAAAAACTGTCCAGATTTTCATATGAATTTCCTCATACGCCGGGTTCCTGCTATTTCATCCATCTCAGCCATCTCGCGTTTTTGCCTTTCTTTTTTTACTTCCAGCTTGTGCCGCTCTTCCAAAATTTCAAGAATCCTTCGTTTTTTGACTGCCTCGCTTAATTCTTCCCGCTTGATTTCCGCTCTTTCCTCAACTTCTGAAATGACCAGGTTTTGTTTTTCATCATTGACCCGGCTCCCTCTGAAAAAATCATGATAAACCCCAAGTAAATTCGGGTCGGGATTTGCAGCAATACGGCGATTGAATTCTTCCTGGCTTTCGGCAGTAATGTTTTTAAGGCTTTCAAGTTTGTCTTTTTGCCGAACAAGGTGTGTGTTGATGTTTCCCATCTCGCGCTGCAACATATTCTCCTGGTTTTTCCGCAACTTTAAAAGAGCTTCAAAACGAAATCGCATGTCAGTTCTCCAGTATCTGTTGCAATTGGGCGATGGATTCGTTCAAAGGCCTTGTTTCCAGCATGCCCTGCCGCAGATATTGATTGAAGGCATTAATTTTTTCTATCGCAAGGTCAATTTTTGGATTGCTGCCTCTGGCATACGCACCAATATTGATCAGGTCCTCAGCCTCCTTGTAAGTCGCAAGAATATCTTTAAACCGCATGGATAATTCATAATGTTCTTTGGACACCACATCGATCATTAACCGACTGATGCTTTCAAGAATGTCGATGGCCGGATAGTGATTGTGCGATGCGAGCTGCCGGGACAGAACAATGTGACCATCGAGAATGGCGCGCACCGCATCCGAAACCGGCTCATTCAGGTCATCGCCTTCCACGAGAACCGTGTACATTCCGGTGATGCTGCCCTTCCCTTCCACACATCCCGCTCGTTCCAAAAGACGGGGCAGGAGGGAAAAAACCGAAGGTGTGTAACCACGAGTGGTTGGAGGTTCGCCGGCAGACAATCCAATTTCCCGTTGCGCAAATGCAAGACGGGTAACCGAATCCATCATCAACATGACATCTTGCCCCTGATCGCGAAAATATTCCGCGATGGTGGTGGCGATATAGGCACCGCGCAACCGAGCCAAAGGTGGTTGGTCAGCTGCAGCAGCGACAACCACCGATTTGGCAAGCCCTTCCGGCCCCAGATTTTCTTCGACGAATTCTTTAACTTCACGTCCCCGCTCACCGATCAGGGCGATGACATTAACGCTCGCCTCTGTGTTACGGGCGATCATACCAAGCAAAACGGATTTACCTACTCCGGTACCGGCCATGATTCCGATACGCTGCCCTCTGGCGCAGGTGAGCAATCCATTAATCGACTGAACCCCTACATCAAGGGGTTTCGTGATGCGAGCCCGATTGAGTGGGTTCTGACTTTTTCCCTGTAGGGGATATTTGATTCCGGAAGGCAGCGGCCCCTTACCATCGAGAGGCTGCCCCTGACCATCGATGATCCGGCCAAGCAAATCCTGGCTCACTTCAAATGTCGGTTTTTCCTCGCGAGATTCAATCACACTGCCGGGCTCAATTCCGGCTGATTGAGATAGTCCCATAAGAAAAACTTTCTTGTCCCGGAAACCGACCACTTCAGCTTCTGTCACCGTACTGCGATCATTCGAATAAATTGTACAGGTCGTACCGATAGGAACGGCCGGGCCATCGCCTTCAATTATTAACCCAGTAACGCAATTGACACGACCACATTTGGTCACCAGTGGCAGGTTGTCGATAAAGGTTTTGTATTTGGCCAGATCTATGGTTTGATCCATGATTCACCTGTTTTCCGGCAAACCATCAGGGTCCAAGCCCTCAGGTTCAATTTTTTTGGGTGGATCAGTTTTGATGTCATCTGTCTCCAGAGAGGTTTCTTCCTGTGTTGGGGAAGACCCTTCTGCCAGGGGAGGTGCAATGCCCAAAATACGGTCGATCTGATCATTAAGGTTATGCACCTGGGCATCGACCGTTCCAAAGTTTGTCTCAATCAGGCAGCCTCCCCGATCAATAGATGGCTGGCCCACAATAGTGATATTTTTTATTTCGCTGAACAAGTGATGCAATTCCGGACGATAAGTCTCTGCGTGAATTTGATCGCCTGGGTTCACTTTTATGACCATCCGCTCACGGTCCAGTACGGCATTGACAGCCAATCGAATCACATCTTGAATGGAGTCTTCGCGAGTGGTGAGTTCTGCATGGATGACCTTTTTAGTCAGCTGGACAATCATGTCAATCATTTCCCGCTCGACCTTGGGATACATTTTCTGGCGAAACTCGGACAATTCCCGGACCAGTTCTTCCATTGTCTTTAAAAAGGGAGCAAACTCCTCTCGTGCGAATTGTTCTCCAGAATTAAACCCCTCTTTTTCTCCCTCTGAAAAGCCTTCCCCTCTAGACTCGAACCTAATCCTGTCCGCCTGGATTTTCAATCGATCCATGGCATCTTTGAAAACTTCCTGGACACCTATTTTGGCTTTGTCGACGTTGGTCGGGTCGTAATTTCTCTGAATTTCATTATCGAAGTTGAATGTATTTTTTTCATCTGAAGAAGAATCGGGGGAGGTGCTCAAATCCGGCAATTGAAAATCTTGCTGAAACTCTGTTCCCTGGGATTCAGGAGGGGTTTCATCAGGGGTGAAATATTGTGGGGTGAAACTTTCCATTTCGATTACACCAGCTCTTCGCCAGCGCCGCCAATGACCAGCTTGCCTTCTTCTTCAAGCCGTTTACAAGTTGAAACAATTTTCTGTTGAGCCTTTTCCACTTCGCTTATCTTGGTCGGCCCCAGAGATTCGAGATCTTCCCTCAACATCGTGGCAGCGCGTTCCGACATATTTCCAAAGATTTTTTCCTGGAGATCCTCACTTGCTGTCTTGAGTGAAATCAGAAGATCTTCCTGATTGATTTCCTTGAGCACCAGTTGTAATCCATGGTCGTCAATTTTAAGAAGATCCTCATAAGTGAACCTCAGGTTACGAATTTCATTGGCAAGGTCTGGGTCGACTTCATCCATCGCCGTGAGGATCGAAGATTCAGCTGCACGGTCGAGCGACCCCATAACCTGGGCTGCCGAGGCGACCCCGCCCAGTTTGCTACCGGACACAGCACCGGAAGTTCTGAATTCAGCCTGTAGCGCTTCGTCCAGTTCGCGGATCACCTGAGGGGACACTCGCTCCAGAGTAGCCAGGCGGTGGATGATTTCCATCCGCATCTCTTCAGGAAGTTCGCGTAAAGTGGCACTAGCGACACCTGCTTCGAGATGCGCCATGACAATCGCCGAGGTTTGAGGATGTTCATTTTCCAGAAATGAAGCAATCACGCGCGGTTCCAGCATGCGCACTGTTTCAAGACCACCACCCAGGTCCTCCCCGGGTGTGGTGATGTTGTTCAGGATTTCAGTAGCTTTGGCCGGGTCCATCGCCTGCATGAGGGTACTTTTTAAAAAATCGAGTCCAGGGATACCAAGTCCGCCTGATCCAGTTTCAACAGCGGTATAAAATTCCTTGGTGACCTGATCGAGCACGGACATATCGATATCCGACAATTGAGACATGTAGTTCCCCACGGTCTGGATCTCGCGATCATCCATCTGCGCCAAAATCTTTGCAGCGGCTTCCTCACCCAGAGCCATCAGGAAGATAGCGACTTTTTCCGGTCCGGTAAATTTTCGTGTCGACATACTGAAGTTCCCCTAAAGATCAGGCCCGTTCCCGTAGCCACTTGCGCAGAACGCCGGCAGCATACTTGGGATCGTTATCCACGAAATCGTTCACGGCTTTGCGAACTTCAAGGCTTTGTTGCGTCAATTTCGCCAGCCGTTTTTCTTCTTCAGCAGCTTCAATTTGCTCCGGGGTCGGCAAATGGGAATCGTCTTCTACCACCTCAACACTGGTAGTGACCCAATTAACCAGAGGACGGATCACCCGGAAGAGAAAGAATAAAACTATTATAACAACAAACAGGTATTTACCAATCTCTACCCCCTGCTGAATGAGTTCTTCCTGTTCCAACTGGGCTGCCTGCTCCAGCTCAAGAGTTTTGTCAAACTCCACATTTTCCAGTTTTATGATATCGCCGCGCTTTTCATCGTACCCTACAGCGGATTTGACGATCGCCTCCAATTGCGCCATCTCTTCGGGCGTTCTGGGCTGATAGGCTAGTGGATCACCCGCCATCTGTCCGTCCACCATTACGGCCACCGACAGTTTTCTCACGGAACCTGTTGGCTGAGAGGTTCGCTTTACCACCTTGTTGATTTCATAATTGAATGTGGTTTTTTCGTTGTTTCGTTTTGCAGGCTCTCCAAGACCTTCCCCTGCCTGCCCATCGGCACCTGGAAGAAGTGATTCGACACCTGGAGTTCCACCGGGCGGTACCGCACCCGTTATGGATTCATTGCTGGCCTGTTCACTACGCACAACCTGGGAGTCTGGATCAAAAATCTCTTCTGTCTTTTCCACTTTGTCAAAATTGAGATCGGCGGTAACCCGTGCAATTACTTTTTCCGGCCCCAGGGCATCTTCCAGCATGCGAATGATGCTTTGTTCAAGCTGCATCTCGACCCGGCGTTTGTGTTTATAATTGGTCGCGGTCAGAATCGCGCCTTCTGCAGCTCCCTGCGATCCCGAAAGCATGTTGCCCTTGAAATCGACCAACACCACGTTTTTGGTATCCACACCTTCGACACTGCTGGAAATCAAATGGACAATCCCCTGAACCTGGGATTCTGATAGAGAACGGCCGGCCCTTACTTTGAGCATGACCGAGGCTTTCCCTTGTTTTTGTTCTTTCAGGAAGACATCGTCTTTTGGAATAACAAGATGAACCCGGGCCATGTCAACACTATCAAGGGATGTGATGGTTCGCGCCAGTTCTCCTTGTAGAGCCCGTTGAAAATTAAGTTTCTGAATAAATTCCGTCATGCCCAAAGGCATATCCTCAAATAGCTCCAACCCGACGTCATTTCCTTTTGGCAGCCCCTGGCTTGCCAGCTTCAGGCGAAGTTCATGGACCATATTCGAAGGCACGTGGATAGAAGTCCCATTCGCCGACAATTGGGGCTCAACATTTTGCGTTTTGAGTTGTTCGTAAATGGTTCCCGCATCTTCTTCAGAAAGGTTTGCGTAAAGCAACTGGTAGTCCGGCTCCTGCAACCACAGGGCCATGGCCATGAAAGAGCCCAGGATGAGAGCCACCAACCCCAAGGAGACTGCCTTGTTTGTCGGTGTCAACTCCTGAAACCGTTGTCCCAGGCCTTGTAAGAACTGCAGAAGTTTTTCCATGATCTATTCGGGTACCAAGTTAAGTTTAAGTGCGATAAAAACGATTACCTTCCAAGCTCGATCGCACGCTGCGCCATCGCTTTGGCCGTGTTGATCGATTGCACATTTGCTTCAAATGACCGGGATGCGTTTATCAGGTCGACCATTTCCTTCACCATGTTGACGTTGGGCATTTTTACGTAACCGCGCTCATCAGAATCTGGGTGGTCTGGGTTGTAAACCATAATTGGGTCCGACTGATCCTCGACCACCCCTGTGACCACCACTTCGCGCAATTTATCTCCGACTTCATTTTTCAAGACGGAAGCAAATTCGTTATCCACCGGCAAGGCATTGATAATCACTTCTTTGCGGCGGTAAGGTCCTCCTTCTGGCGTCCGGGTAGTTTCCATATTCGCCAGATTGCTGGATATAACTTCCATCCGCTTGCGTTGAGCGGACAATCCCGAGGAACTGATTTTCATTGCTGTCAGGAAATCCATAATCACCTTCAATTTTTCAGTCTAATTGGGATGTCAATTGATCCACCCCATCCTCAAAACTACTTCTATACCCAGCTAATAAGCAAATGTTATGCCGGAAATTCACAAAATCACCAACCAACTCAGGTGAAACCAGTGAAATCCTTATTTTATAACAGTTTGTTTACAAAAGACTTGTCGATGACAGGGTGTCTTGGGGTTGGATGGAGGGGAAAGGAAGTCACTTTTTTGACGATTAAATTGGAGGTTTTGATCACTTTTAGCCCAGAACACAGAAGACAGATAGGGCCTGGAAACTAGAAAGCCTTTATGCGAGTTCATTCCAAAACCTGGTAAGTTGGAGATCCACTTCATTAATTTATTAGCAAAAATTAACTTCGTTTTATGAGATTGCCTTTGAGAATCGAGGTATTCCATATTCTTGGAAGCGTGTGGATCATGAAACAAGGGATATTTTTGTAATTCGCCAAAAATATTTAATAAAAATATCGTCCCTACACTAAACCCTGAATCCTTTAAGCTGAGAATAGTTTTCTTAACTTTCAAATAGTTGGAAGACAGTACTTAATGACTAAGACATATAAGGCCAATTAAAAGATGGATCCCGAATAAAAAAAAGTTTTGATATCTCCTCCAATCCCCTTACCTTAATTCCATTGTTATTTCCCCTGTTCTATTTTTTTGATATGACGGAATCAAAAACACAAACTTATCAGTCCCGTTGGCAGGACTTGATTCTAAAGCGTCAGGCGGGCTTTTTCTATGAACGAGCCCCGAAGGGCTATTTCACGTTTGTCAGCCCTGAGGTCATTGACGCTTTAGGTTGGACTCCCGAGCAGTTCATCAATCAATGGTCCTCCTGGGCCAAAACGCCTTCTGAAGAAACCGGCGGTCTTCGTCGTCTTGGGCAAGAATTTATTCTGGGGGAACTAAAAACCTACCGCTGTAAGATTCCAGGTAAATGCGGTCGCATGTTTTGGTTTGAAATGGCGGAACAGGTTACCGATTCATCCGATGGCGATCAAGGTTGCGTTGAAGGGTTTGCCCGCAATATCAGTGATCAATGCCTTGAAGAAGAGAGCAGCCGCAATCGTGAAAATCAGTTCCGACAGATCATGGATTTTGCTCCTATCGGGATATTTCAGGCGGATGTCGATTTCAACCTGACTTATGCAAACACCTATTGGCAGGTAATCACCCGTCACCCCCTCAAAAATATTCTTGGAAACTCATGGCTGACCCTGATCCTTGATGATGACCGGGAACAGTTTTTGGAAATTTGGAAAAGAGAAATCAAACTAAACCAGGAATATTTTACTCAATGCCGTATGCGACGACCCGACGGGGAAATTCGGTGGGTGGAATTCCGGTCTCGTCTTCTATTTCAGGATGGAGGTAGAATAATTTTTGGAACCATTGAAGACATCACTTCGCACCGGGAAATGGCAGCCCAACTGGAAGAACAAACGGAGGAATTGAAAAGGAGTAATCAGGACCTTGAGAGTTTTGCAACAATAGCTTCCCATGACTTGAAAGAACCGCTTCGCAAGATCACCGCCTTCGGGAACAGATTGATGACTTCCATATCCCAGAAAAACGATGAGCAGTCACTTTACTTCCTTGACCGCATTCAACTGGCAGGGGGCCGTATGCAAAACCTCATCGACGACCTTTTGCAGCTTTCACAAATCACCATCGAATCGCGACCTTTCATGCCTGTAGACCTGGATGCCCTGCTCACTGAAGTGATTTCCGATCTGGAACTGCTTATCAATAAATCCAACGCGGTGATACAACTCACTCCCCTGCCCCGCGTAATGGCAGACCAAGCGCAGATGCGCCAGTTATTTTTGAATCTCCTGGGAAATGCATTGAAGTTTACCCGGGAAGGTGTCCCTCCCGTTATCAAGGTCGACAAGGAAAAACAAACCAATGGGGACTGGCTTTTTTCAATAGAGGACAACGGTATTGGTTTTGACATTAGTAATCTGGACCGTATTCTCAAGCCCTTTGAAAGACTGTATGGGAGGAGCCAGTATGAAGGAAGCGGTATGGGGCTGGCCATTTGCCACAAAATTATCGAACG
>JAJDAX010000229.1 GCA_029261615.1 Nitrospinaceae bacterium | reverse complement strand
CAAGCGGCACATTCCTGCGACGCGCGGATTCAATACCGATTTTCCCGTTGCGCTGGACTTGGGCTACTTCGCCAATGTGATCGACATCGGTGGTGGGCAGGGTCTTGCTTTCTGCACCGACGGCGTGGGCACCAAGGTGATTGTCGCGGAACTTGTGGATCGGTACGACACGCTCGGTATTGACTGTGTAGCGATGAACGTGAATGATCTGATCTGCCTCGGCGCAGTGCCGGTCAGCATGGTCGACTACATCGCCTGTTCGCACACCGACCCGCGAATTTTCGAAGAGCTCGCTATAGGTTTGAAAGAGGGCGCGCGGCAGGGGAGGGTGAGTATCTCCGGCGGTGAAATTTCCCAGGTGAAGGAAATCGTAAAAGGAATCGACCTCATCGGAAGCGCGGTTGGGCTGGTTCAATTGGATAAGGTTAATACCGGACAGGATGTAAAGCCGGGACAGGTTGTCGTGGGCATCAGTTCCAGCGGTGTTCATTCAAACGGGCTGACGCTGGCGCGTCGGGTATTGTTGGGTGAATCGATTGAAGAGCAAAAAAAGAACTGCGGCAAAATGGAAAGCTCATTAGGGAAAACGTTGGGGGATGAGCTTCTGGCGCCGACTTATATTTATGTGGAAGACATGCTTGCGTTGTGGAAAACGGATGTGAAAATCCGCGCTATGGTGAACATCACCGGGGGTGGTTTGAGCAACCTCAACCGGGTCAGCGCGGATGGTATCCAGTTTGTCCTGGATAAACTTCCTGAACCGTTGCCGGTGTTCCAGTTGATTCAGGAACGCGGCGGGATAAGCGACGATGAGATGTATGATGTTTTCAATATGGGCACCGGCTTTGTGGTGGTGGTTGACGACGAGGCCTCTGCCCAAACGGTAATAGACACCTGCAAGACCTTTGGGCACCCTGCTCAAATCATCGGTCGGATCGAATCCGGCGACGATAAATCCGTTCTGGTTCCCCAGAAAAACTTAAAGCCCATTCGAGCCAAGAATTAAAAATAATAGGCCGGGTTTTTAACAGCCTAAATTGCGTTTTCCATTTGGGCAGTCCTTGAACTATTTGTTCCTTTTGTCTAAAAAAGTGTGAAAAGCGCACTGTTTGCCTTGTATCCAGAAGCAGTGTCTCGCCTCAATTTTTCTTGTTACAATTATTAGCTGAGGGAAGTTTCATGAGGGGCCGTTTCGTAATAAATGTTATTATGGCGACGGATAATTGTGGTTTGTGAATTTTTTTTGATGCCCAAAAATCTCCTTCAAGCCTTGGTAGTTTGACGGAGGCGTTGATGTGAAAGTTTTTTTGTGTGTCGAGACGGGATTGTTTTAACGGGAAAAATTTTCTATAAAGTTTATGTCTTTAGAATCTCGAAAAAATGCAAATGAATTTTTTAGCAGGATTGCTAACTATGCAGCCGATTCAATTATTGCTGTTGATAAAGACTTGAAAATAATTTTTTTTAACAGGGAAGCGGAAAAAGTATTTGGATATTCTTCAAATGAGATAATGGGACAACCACTGAATATTTTAATTCCGGCCCGATATCACGCCCGACATGAAGGACATGTTCAGAAGTTTGCAGACAGCGATGTGACGGCGCGACTCATGAACGATGACGTGGGGAAAGAGGTTCTGGCTTTGCGTCGTGACGGCACCGAGTTTTTTGCTGAGATATCCATTTTGAAAATTGACCAGGATATGGTGGCCATCGTCAGGGACGTGACCAAAAGAAAAGACTTTGAGGAGCAACTCAAATATCTTGCGGAATACGATTCTCTGACAGGGGTTATGAACCGCCGGAAAATAGAGGAAGTCGCAAAAAAAGAGATAGGGCGCGCTTTAAGGTATGAAAGGCAACTTTCACTTCTCCTTATTGATATTGACCATTTCAAAAAGATAAATGACTCGTTTGGTCATGATATCGGGGATTTTGCACTCAAACATCTGGTTTCAGTTTGTCGGGAGGTGTTGCGGGAAATTGATTTCATTGGAAGATGGGGCGGAGAAGAATTTATGGTCTTGTTACCTGAGGTCGATAGAAAAGTGATTCCGGCCGTGGCCGAAAAACTAAGGAACGCGGTGGAGGTTCAACCCGTAAAGCTTGAAGGTCTTGATGAAATAGAATTCACTATCAGTCTTGGAGGGGTGGTGTGCAGGGAACCCACCCAGGAATGGGAGACATATTTAAAACTTGCCGATAATGCGTTATATCAAGCCAAGGCTCAAGGAAGAAACCGGTTTCACCTGAATGAAGAATAGCAGATTGCTGAAAAAGTCGCTTTGCCCCAGTGGAAGGTGGTTTTATGGCGTTCAATTTTCTTGGGCGCAGGATGGGTGCCTACACCAGCCGGGGTCACCTGATTCAGTAACGCGACACCTGTGGAACTTTTGCACACCCTGTGTAATTCATGGGCCGCATAGAATTATGAGCAGGGAAATCTGTTGCCATCCTCTATAATAATTTAAAGCCTTCACAAAATAAAAAGACAGATAGCCCGATCATGATGTACAGAAACCCGGGTTTGGACTCTGCACGGGTTCGTTACGCTGTGCCCTCCGGCCCCAATTAATATCCTTTGTGCTGATTTTGTTTGGTGGGGTTTTTTGGTAAGAGTTTATAGGAATGCCTTTGGCTTGTTTTTTAGAAGTGATTGCATAGGGAAATTACTCTTTTCCGATGTCAAGAGCCCTGCCGTTTCAGGATTCCCCTTCTTGTTTTAGATCAGGTATGTTTATTTGTTGAGAATAAAAAATATCTGGAATTTTAAGTTTACTAACCGTAGTCTTTAATTGTAGTTGGTTGCTGAATGCAGCCATGACATTCGGGAAATTTATTTGTAGTTGAGTATCCCGTGTCGAACAGGATTTTTTTCATAAATAAACTTAACTCCCTAAGAGATTAGCCAATGGAAAACCAAGTCGATAATTCTTTGTTAAGAATGAACCAGACATTAAAGTTGCTGGCAACAGAAAACTCTCTTAGCACAATTTTGGATGATGTGATTAACGCTGTTGAATCACAAATCGACCATGCCTGGGGATCGATTTTTATTCTCGACAGGGCCAGCCAGAAATTATTTTTTGAAGCGGGTCCTAATTTACCTGATGAAATCCGTGATTCTACCAGGGAGTTTGAAGTTGATTTGAAAGCTTGTGCCTGTGGCAAAACCGCTTTAATAAATGAGCCTGTAATCGTACCCGATCTGGAAGCCAACCCTTGTTGCGCGTCCTTCAATCATGTGGCAAAGCATTGCCACCTATATAGCGCGTGGTCAATTCCTATACGTAATATTGAGGGGAAAGTTTTGGGGACATTTTGTCTTTATTCCAAAAAATATGGACGACCTACAGAGGATGAGATGATTCTCATGCAATCATTTGCCAATATTGCAGGGATCGCTATTCAAAACAAACGGACCGAGGAAAAATTACGGGTGAATGAGAAGCGTTTCAAGCAATTGTTTAAACATATTTATTCGATCATGGGTGACACATCTTGCTTTACCGGAAGCAAATATATTCATGAACTCGTGAGGTCATTGGCAACCACGTTGAACGTTGAGATTGCTATTGTGGGTGAATTGATTGATGGTGAACAACCTTCTATCAAGACTAGCGTGTTCTGGCAAAAGGACCATTTTGAGAAAAATATGGAATATAAGGTTGCTGGTACACCTTGTGAAAAAGTGATGCGTGGGCAAAATGCCATTTTGTATAAGAATAAGGTTCAACGGTTGTTTCCAAAAGATAAGGATTTGGAAGCACATAATATTGAAAGTTACGGGGCTGTCTGCTTGAATGATGAGAATAAAGAAAGTTTTGGCATTCTTGCTGTGATGGACACCAAGCCAATGGATAATCCTGAATATATTCATATCATTCTTTCTGTTTTTGCATCGAAAGTGAAGGCTGAATTATGTCGAATTCAAATTGAAAAAGAAATGGTTCAGGCAAAACAGGAGGCAGAAAAGAGTAATGAAGCTAAATCTGAATTTTTGGCGAGGATGAGTCATGAATTGAGGACTCCCTTGAACGCTATCCTCGGTTTTACCCAACTGATGCAAATGGAAAACAATGTGCCTGAGTTACAGGGAAAAAACCTGCTGCAGATATCCAAAGCGGGTGAGCATTTGCTTGCGCTCATTAATGAAGTTCTGGATTTGTCAAAAATTGATTCGGGTAATATGAGCTATTCTCTGGAGAATATTGCGATCGGATGTTTTTTGAGTGACATGGCCTCTTTGTTTACTCCTCTTGCCCAGGAGAGAGGAATTAAGATAAAAATCTGCGGAGATCTAGAGAATAAGGAAGGGTATCTGATTGCTGATCGAATGCGTTTCAAGCAGGTGCTGATGAACTTGATTTCAAATGCTATCAAATACAATCGAAAAGGAGGAGAAGTTTTCCTTGACTGGCAGGAAATCCAGAATTCTAAAATGAGAATTCTTGTGAATGACACGGGTGCAGGAATCGAACCCGAAAAACTGAAAAAGGCGTTTCAACCTTTTGAACGGTTGGGGCATGAATTTTCTGTTGTGCAGGGTGCCGGGATAGGGCTCACCATTGCCCAAAAACTGGTGGCCCAAATGGACGGCGAACTGTCAGTGAACAGTATTCCGGGAGAAGGAAGCAGTTTTTTTGTTGACCTTCCTAAAGGGAAAAAGAAGCAAGTCTGGTCCAATTACCTTAAAGAAAAAAATTATTCAGGCCCCGTTAGTATATAGAACAGAGCAAAAACCATATTTGTATCACGATGAGAAATTTTAAAATGAGCCGGAAATTTTCTTAACAATATCTTCTTTATTATTTTTCGCCAATGCCTCTTCAACATCCTGAATGGTCACTTCCAGGCACCCATCCGAGACCAACCACGATTGTCGAAACACCTCGATAAACCGTTCCGCAAACGGTTGACTGCATGCTCCCGATCCGTGCGCTATATAATCCATGGCCTCGGAATAGCGCAAGGTGGCTTCTATTGCATTTGAGGGTTCATACGGCGGCATGCAGGGTTTTACAGGCGCAGCCAGAGTGATACTCGGCAGGGCTAAAAAAAATATGATTAAAATTAGTATTGTTCTCATCCTCTTATTGTATCGAGAGTCGAGACCAAAATCCAATTTCGGGTGGAAAAGGGCAGATTTAGAAAAACCTGCCGAGGAAGACGAACAGCACGGCGATAGGGCTGACGAACTTGATCAAAAATTCCCAGGCTTTTCCCCAGTGGAAAGTCGTCTCGTGGCGCTCGATTTCCTTGTGCGCCTGGTCGGTTCCCCACCACCAGCCGACGAATACTGCCGTCAGCATTCCGCCGAGGGGTAATAAATAATTGGAGGCGATGTTGTCGACCATATCGAAAAATGTTTTTCCAAAAATGGTGACGTCGCTCCACAACCCAAAGGAAAGTCCTGATGGAATCCCGAACAGGTAAATGGTGATACCCAATATGAGAACCGCGTTTTTCCGATTCCAGCCGAACTGATCGATGAAGAATGCGACCACCGCTTCCAGCAGGGAAATAGCGGAGGTCAGGGCCGCGATGGCGAGCAGGATGAAAAACACGATTGCCGCCAGTCCTCCCAGCGGCATCTGCGCAAACACGGTGGGTAAAACAGTGAACACCAGGCTCGGGCCTTCTGTGGGTTGCATACCAACCGCGAACACTGCAGGAAAAATCACCATCCCCATTAGCAATGCGATGAACGTATCAAACAATACGACATACACCGTGGCGGAGGTGAGGTTTTCTTCCGGCGGCAGGTAACTTGCGTAGGTGATCAGGCAGCCCATGCCAAGACTGAGGGAGAAAAAGGCCTGCCCCATGGCCATGAGGATCACAGAGCCGTTGATCTTACTGAAGTCCGGCGTGAGGTAAAACTTAACCCCTTCCATGGCACCGTCAAGTGTCAGCGACCGTATCATCAAAAGTACCAGCATGAACACCAGTGTGGGCATCAGGATGTCGCAGGCTTTTTCGATCCCGCCATGGATCCCTCGTATCACGATGGCCATGGTCAACACCATAAAGATCGTGTGGTAGAGGAGGACCATTGGAGTGTCGGAGATAAAGTTCCCGAAAAATTCACCGGCTACTTCTGGAGAGGAGAAAAAGGAAATATTGCCAGTGATGGCTTTTGTGGCGTAGGCCAGGGTCCAGCCACCGACGACTGCATAAAATGAGAGGATGAGAAATCCGGCGAGGACCCCCATAAAACCGATGGCGACCCACGGAGTGTTGGGCGCGAGGGTGCGGAATGCACCGACGGGGTTGAGCCCTGTGCGACGGCCTATCGTAAATTCCGCCAGCATGATGGGGAGGCCAACGACTACGATGCAAAGCAGGTAGATCATGACGAAGGCTCCGCCTCCGTTTTGCCCGACGATGTAGGGGAATTTCCAGACATTGCCGAGGCCCACGGCAGAACCAGATGCCGCCAGGATGAAGCCCAGCCGGGTGCCCCACAATCCGCGTTTGTTTCCGGAATCAGCTTTCATGGTGCGATAGTATAAAGAGGATGACAGGTTCGGGCAAGCGAGTTTCTCCTTTTTACCAAGGTGATCTTTGCATGAACCGGGTCTGGGCTATAATTGATGGAAGCTGACTCACGCACAGTTTGCGTACGACACCCCAATAGACTGAATTCCCATTATATTTATGACCAAAGCTCGTGACAAAAAAATAGCCGAACTGCTGGAGCAAGCCCCCAAACTTCCTGGCATCTACCTGATGAAAGATGGCAGGGGAGAAATCCTCTACATTGGGAAAGCCAAGGTCCTTTACAACCGGGTTCGATCTTATTTTCAGAAATCCGTGAACCTGGCACCGCGCACCCGGATACTGGTGCCAAAAATTCAGGATATTCGGTTCCTCACAACCAAAACCGAGCAGGAAGCGCTGATCCTTGAAAGCAATTTTATCAAAAAGCATCAGCCGCGCTACAACGTTCTGCTGAAGGACGACAAGCACTATCCCTATCTGCGTCTGACCACTCAGGAAATGTTTCCAAGACTGGAGGTGGTCCGCCGGGTGAAAAAGGACGGGGCGACCTACTTTGGTCCTTATACCATGGTGCGGGAGGTTCGAGAAACTATCCGGTTGATCTATAAAATCTTTCCTCTAAGACAAAGTGTGGATCCTTTGGATGGTACCCCCAAACGTAGACCCTGCCTGAATTTTCAGATGGGTCGTTGCCTGGCGCCTTGTGCTGCAGAAGTTTCGCCGACGGATTATCAGAAAGTGGTGCAGGAGGTTGCCTTGTTTCTTAAGGGTAAGAACAACGACCTCATCGACCGCCTCAAGGAAAAGATGAGCCAGGCTTCCCAGGAAATGCGTTATGAGGAGGCTGGCGTTTTTAGGGACAAGATTGAAGCCGTTAAAACCGTTTTGGACAAACAAAAGATCATCAGCACCACATTGACCAATCAGGACGTGATCGCCTGTCACCGTGACCGCGGACTCGCCGTGGTCCAGGTGCTCATCATTAGAAGCGGAAAAATGGTCGCAGAGAAATCATTTAAAATGCAAAATGCAGATGAGGCCGATGCCGAGACGATCGGTTCCTTTCTCAAACAGTACTATCTGGAAGAGCCTATCTTGCCACAGGAAATTTTATT
>JAJDAX010000228.1 GCA_029261615.1 Nitrospinaceae bacterium | reverse complement strand
TTTTCATTTTGCCCCGTCGTCGGGTGATCCTGTTTTCTTATGCGGGTTGCGGCCTTTTTTGGGTTCGATGTTGAGTGCGTCAATCTTCCTTTTGAGGGTGTTGCGATTGATTCCCAGAGCTTTGGCTGTGGCCACCTGGTTTCCATTGAGTCGCCTGAGCAGGTGTTCGAACAGGCTTTTCTCAAGAGCATCGACCAGCTTTTCGTGCAGGTTGCCGTGGTCACTCTCCGCATGGTTTTGTAAAAAGCCGCGCACCAGCGGATCGAGGTGCTGTTCCCAGAATTCATTGACAGTAGATTTTCCTGTGGTTCCTTCACGCAGTCCAGGCGGCAGATGCTCCGGCAGGATGGCACCTCCGGAGGCGAGTACTGCGCCGCGTTTGATGACATTCTCAAGTTCCCGAATATTACCTGGCCAGTGATAGTTTTTAAAAAGATGATTCACATCGGGTGATAGAAAGACTGATTCCTGGGTCATTTCTTCTGACAATTTACGAAGGAAAAAATTGGCTAGATGCGGTACATCCTCCAGACGTTCGCGAAGGGGAGGTAACGGAACCTGGATCACATTGAGACGGTGAAACAGGTCTTCACGAAATAGTTTCTGTTCCATCAGCTCCTGCAGGTTTTGATTGGTGGCGGCAACGATGCGGACATCGACGGTGACAGGTTCTCGACCACCGACTCTGTAAAACTCATGGTTCTGCAAAACCCGCAGGATTTTTGCCTGCAGCGACAATTCCATGTCTCCAATTTCATCGAGGAAGAGTGTCCCACGGTTGGCGAGTTCGAATTTGCCTTTTTTGGATTCAACGGCTCCGGTAAAAGCGCCTCTCTCGTGCCCGAACAATTCAGATTCCAACAATTCGCGAGCGATGGCGGCACAGTTAATGGCGATGAATTTTTCCTCGACCCGGTGCGAATAGTAATGCAGGGCGCGCGCTACCATTTCCTTGCCCGTGCCACTTTCTCCGGTGATCAACACTGCGAGATCTGTAACGGAGGCCTTGCCGATGGTTTTGAAAATATCCTGCATTTCTTTGCTGCGACCGATGATGGCATCAACCGAGAAGGGGTCTTCCGGTGAAGCCGGTTCTTCCGCAGGTGGCTGGATGCTGCTGCTTTCCACCACCCGGTCGACCAGGTCGTAGATGTCTTCAAGGTCGAAGGGTTTGCTGACGTAATCGAACGCTCCCTGTCGCATGGCTTCAATCGTGTTGTTCATCGTATCTTGAGCCGTCATGACCACAACAGGAGGGGAGGGCTTGTGTGATTTTATTTCCGTCAGCAGTTCAAGTCCGCTCATGCCTTCCATGAATATGTCGGTGAAGACGAGGAGGTAATCGTGTCGCTGAATTTTTTCCAATGCCTGTTGGGCAGACTCCGCCGTGTGCACGGTGATGTCCCGTTTTTCCAGGGCTTTTTTGAATACCCAGAGGATGCTCTCCTCATCGTCGACTACCAGAATTTTATTCGAAACCGTCATAGGTGTTAAACCTGTTGAATGGGGAGAAAGACCTGCACTTTTGTGCCCTCACCCTTGCTGGAGATTATTTTTATGTTGCCGTGATGGTTTTCTACAATTTTCAGCGAGATGGGGAGGCCCAGTCCGCTGCCTTTTGATTTGGTGGTTTGAAAGGGCACGAACAATGTCTTGAGATGTTCATCGGAGATACCGACACCGTTGTCGGCAATTTCAACGACAATGTCCTGATGGGGGTTGGGATTGCTTTTGGTTTTTACTGTGTAATCGGAACGGAACCGGGTGGTCAGGGTGATCTTCCCACCGTCGGGCAGGGCTTCGCGGGCATTGCGGATGAGATTGAGAAACACTTGCTTCAACTGATCTTCATCTCCCGGAATCTGCGGCAGACTGGGATCATAAAACTGGATGAACTCAATCTCTTTTTTAGCCTGGTCCTTTTCAAGAATCAGAATTTCTTCCAGAAGGCGGTGGATGTTGATAGGTTCGAGATTCGGCGGATTTCGTTCAGCCAGACTCAACATGCGGCTCATCATCCTGTTGATGCGATTTACTTCCTTGATAACGATGTCGAGGTACTCTTTGTGCTCATCATCGTCCAGTCGGGATTTCAGTAACTGGGCGGAGCCACTGATGGCGACAAGCGGGTTTTTTATTTCATGCGCCATACCAAGAGACAGGACACCCATCCGGGATATCTGGTCTATCTGACGCGAGGTTTCTTCCAGCTCCTGCACCAGGCTGCGGTCGCGGATATGAAGGACGGCCCCCTGAATGCCTTGATCCCCCAAGAGGTAAGGTGCAATGGTGAGGCTTGCCGGAAACGGAACGGGTTCATTTTTCCTGCGACCAAAACATTCAATATCGCGGAAGGAGGTTCCTTCAGCACAGCATTCCTTCAGTTTGATTTCTATTTCAGGCTGGTTGGGGAAAAAAATGGTGATCAATTTACCGGAGAAGGCTTCCTGGGATTGACGGAACATTTCCTCGGTGGCAAAGTTTCCTTGCATGATGATGCCTTCGGGAGAGACCAGCAGGATGGCATCAATCAGGGAAGACAGAATGTGTGGTGCAAACCCGGAGTTCCCTGTCATGACAGTTGGGCTTGGCCGATCAAGCCTTGGACGCTTTCTTTTTCTTTTTGCTTCCGCCGGAGTAGGGGTTTTTATCTTTGGTCTTTTTGATAGGTTCCGTGAGTGCCTTGGGTGGTGGAGCCGATTCGTCTGTGGGGCCTCCATCGCCTTTGACGCCATGACTGCAAGTGGTGCCGCATTTGTGACCGTCACCGCCAGCATCAGCGCCGGGTTTAGCCGCTTTGCTTTCCTGGTCCCAACCCTGTTTACGGGAATCGGAGGGGTAATCGTTGGCGTACCAGCCGCTGCCTTTTAAAATAAAGCC
>JAJDAX010000227.1 GCA_029261615.1 Nitrospinaceae bacterium | reverse complement strand
ACCAATATTGAAGACCTTCGTAAGAAATCAAAATTTATCCGTACCACTCCATCCGGTCTGCGCGAAAGCCACGTCCACGATGTCATCGTCACCAAGGAAGCACCCAACTACCATATCGAATAACCGGGAAAGGGCAGAGGCTGGCCACCCTTGCCCCCACTTATTTGCATCCTGCAAAATTCAAAACTACATTGAGGTCTCCCGGATACCCGGGAGCCTGGGGGAAAATCATTGAGCCTGCACGATCATAAAATCCTGATTCTTGACTTCGGGTCGCAATATACCCAGAACATTGCACGGAAAGTGCGCGAATGCCAGGTGTATTGCGAGATTCATCCCTGCACCTGGGAACTGGAAAAAATCCGGAAGTTCAATCCCAAGGGGATTATCCTTTCCGGGGGTCCTGCCAGCGTCCTTGAAAAAGATGCGCCGCTGATCGACCGCAACGTGCTGGAGCTCAACGTCCCGGTATTGGGTATTTGTTACGGGATGCAGGTGCTGACCAATCTTTTGAACGGCCGTGTCGACCCGTCTCCCGATCGCGAATTTGGCCGCGCCGAGCTTATGGTGAAGGAGTTCTCCCATCTGTTCGATGGCGTGAAAAACAAGTCGGTGGTCTGGATGAGCCACGGGGACCGCATTTCGCGCCTGCCGGAAGGGTTTCGCACAACCGCATTCACCGACAACTCACCTATTGCGGCGATGGAGCATCCGTTGCTCAAACTATACGGACTGCAATTCCATCCGGAAGTGGTGCACACGCAGGAAGGCCTGCATATTCTGAAAAACTTCCTCTACAAAATCTGTGAGGTAGAATCAGAATGGAAAATGGATTCGCTCGCAGAATTTTCTATCGATAACATCCGCAAACAAGTGGGCAACGGAAATGTACTCTGCGGCTTGAGCGGCGGGGTCGATTCCTCAGTGGTCGCCATCCTGCTACATAAGGCCATCGGCGACCGCTTGACCTGTATCTTTGTCGATAACGGTGTGCTTCGAACCGGTGAACGTCAGAAGGTCGCCGAAACGTTTCGTGAACATTTCAAAATCAATCTCATCGTAGTCGATGCGGTTGACCGGTTTCTTGACCGACTTGAAGGTGTCTCAGACCCCGAAAAGAAGCGCAAGATCATCGGCAATGTGTTTATTGAAGTGTTCGAAGAAGAAGCCAACCGCCTCGGTAACTTTGAATACCTGGCGCAGGGAACTCTCTATCCGGATGTGATCGAATCGGTTTCGTTTAAAGGCGGACCATCGGCTGTGATCAAATCGCACCACAACGTGGGCGGGCTGCCGGAAAAGATGAACCTGAAACTGGTTGAACCCCTTCGAGAATTATTCAAGGATGAAGCCCGGGCACTCGGCACGGAACTGGGGCTACCGGATGAAATGATTTCCCGCCAGCCTTTTCCCGGACCGGGCCTGGCTATTCGTGTCATCGGGGTCGTCACACGTGAACGGCTCGACATCCTGCGTCTGGCAGATAAAATCATTCTCGAAGAAATCAAGGCCGCCGGACTCTACAAATCCATCTGGCAATCGTTCGCCGTTCTTTTGCCGGTGAAAACGGTTGGCGTGATGGGTGACGCACGCACTTACGAAAACGTCATCGCCATGCGCGCCGTCAACAGCACCGACGGCATGACCGCGGACTGGGTCCACCTCCCCTACGAACTCCTCGGAAAAATCTCCAACCGCATCATCAACGAAGTGCAGGGCGTGAACCGCGTCTGCTACGACATCAGCTCCAAACCCCCCGGAACGATTGAGTGGGAATAGGACCTCGCGGTCGGCGGCGTGGGGCGAATTGCCCCGGGTAGATGGCGGTTTGCGACGGTAATTTTTGGTCATGAATAAAAAACGTTGCGCCTGGGCAAAAAACGAAAACAGTATCCCCTACCACGATGGGGAGTGGGGTGTGCCGGTGCGGGATGACCGCTTGTTGTTCGAGTTCTTGATTCTCGAAGGGGCGCAGGCCGGCTTGAGCTGGGACACTGTTTTAAAAAAGCGTGACCACTATCGAAAAGTCTTTGCCAATTTTGATCCTGTAAAAGTCGCGCGGTTCAGGCCGGAAAAAATCGAAAAACTGCTTCTGGACCCCGGCATCATTCGTAATCGCTTGAAAGTCGAATCTGCGGTCTCCAACGCCAAAGCCTTTTTGAAGATTCAGAAAGAGTTCGGTAGTTTCGATTCGTATATCTGGGGGTTTGTCGATGGGAAACCGGTTCGCAATAAATGGAAATCGCTGAAAGACATTCCTGCCACCACATCTGTCTCAGATACGATCAGTAAAGACCTCAAAAAGCGCGGCCTGCGTTTTGTCGGCTCAACAATTATGTATGCGTTCATGCAGGCGGTGGGGATGGTCAACGACCACGAAACATCCTGTTTCCGCTATAAAGAGATCAAATAATATCAAGTCTTCAACTGTTTTTTGATCGCGGCCCATTCCTTGTCAGTCGCTTTCTGTGATTTTTCCTCCATGCCCCGATAAAGCTGGATGACTTCCCGGCCAAGGTCGGTGAGGCTTGCCCCTCCGCCACCTGCTCCGCCTTTCTCGCGCGATACCAGCGGATCTTTGAAGCACTGGTTCATGGTGGCGACCATATCCCACGCCCTTTTATAGCTCAAGCCTCGTTCGCGTGCGGCGGCTGAAATCGAACCTGCGCTGTCGATGGTTTCCAGCAGGTCAATCTTTCCCGGCCCAAGGGCAATTTCCCCCTGCACGGTGATGCGGAAGCGTGGCTTACACTTCACCGC
>JAJDAX010000226.1 GCA_029261615.1 Nitrospinaceae bacterium | reverse complement strand
CGAGCAAAAAATCTGATTATTGAACCTGCCAAGGACAGGTGGGATCTCCGTTTCTGCTTTAGGCTCCCTCGCAAGGAGGTATGCACACCACAGTTAAGTTTCAATCCCGTTTTTCAAGAGTTGGCTCAAGAATCGATTGGTCACCCGAGCACGGCAGGGAAACCACGTTCCCTGATTGAAGCCATCCTAGCACAACGCACAAACCACCACAAGACTTGAACGCTGTGTCGAAAATGCTGGATTGGGCACTCAGGCCAGGCCGTTTTTAACCTGCTTCACGAGGGATGAAACCCTTTGGTTTAATTCTTCTTGTTGGGTTTTCTGATTGTCTTTCAGGGTCTCAAGTTCCTGCTTCACCTGAGCCAGTTCATGGGCCACATTCAATGCGGTGAGCACCCCAAGATCGACGGTAGATAATTTAGCGGAACCGGTAGATAGCTCCTGCATTTTAGTGTCGACATATTCTGCCAATTCCTGCGGGTCGATCTCCCCCGGCGGGGTCTTGATCGTGTAGGTTTTTCCGTAGATTTTTATTTTTGAACTTTGCGCCATAATAAGGTGGGTGGCTCGAGAGGGTAATCGGAATTATCTAAAGAAAGTCGATTTTCTCCATGGACTCCAGAAGGCGTTTGACCCTTAACCGCAACGCACTTCTTTCCTGCTCTAATATTTTTTGTCTGGATTCTAGATCCTTTACCCGTTGGACGCTACCTCCCAGTTGTTCAGACTGCTCTTCCTTTTCTTCCAACCGGGTTTTCAGGAGTGCACATTCTTCTTTTAATGCACTGTTCTGCTCGCGTAACTGACGGGTTTCCTCTAAGAGGGAAGGGATCAGATTCTCCAGCTCTTCCAAGGGAAAATCAGACATAAGTCATCCTATCACCACAATTTTCACGAGTCAACGACATCACCATCTGCCGTTAGAAGCGCTTAAATAATCTTGGTAAGCTGCCAGTGGGCAGGTGATTGTTTGTGGGTTGTTTCAGGCATCGCGGAGATGGGCCTGCACTTTTTCCACCAGTAGTTGCACGATTTTTTCAAAGACCGGATTCACTTCGTCGTCAGTCAGGGTGCGGTCTGAGGATTGGAAAGTGAGCGCGAAGGTGAGACTCTTTTTCCCTGGTTCCAGCTTTTTGCCTTCAAAATGATCGTACAGAACGGCCTTTTTTAACAGGGGGCCACCAGCTTGCCTGATGATTTTTCCAATTTCCCCGGCACTTACTGATTTATCCACTAACAGGGAGATGTCTCTAAAGATTCCGGGAAATTTGGGCAGAGGTTCAAACCGGACGGTTTGTGGCAAGGCCCGGGTCCAGGCTTCAAGGTCAATTTCCAATGCAAATAGCGGTTGGTCCAACTCGAAAAGTTTGGCAAGTGCAGGTGTCAATTCGCCAAGGGAAGCAAGGGGCATATCCCCTGCCAGACAATCTATTGAGGTGCCTTGCTTGAAAAAAGGTTTCGAAGTGGGTTGATACTCTGCCTTGATCTTAAAATGCGAAAGCAGGGACTCCAAGGTCCCTTTCAGGTCAAAAAAATCGTAACCTTTTCCTGTCTGGGTCCAAACATCCTGTGGATAGGTTCCGGTGACAATAGCGGCGAAGCAGGACCGTTCCAGGTTTTGATCCCCCTGTTGAAAGAATGCAGTTCCCAATTCAAAGAGGCGCAATGATTTCCCTCCGTGTCGGATGTTGCGTACAGAGGATTTCACCAGGCCGGGGAGAAGACTTGTGCGCATGGTGCCGAGGTCAACGCTGATCGGGTTATCGAGAGATATCGTCGTTGCGTTGTCATCCGCGAAGGCTCCAATAAAATGCTGCGTGATGTCATTTTCAAGAAAACTGTAGTTGATGGCTTCAGTGAATCCCATATCCCCCATCATTTGCCGAATTGCCCGGCTCACCGTTTGAAGTTCGGTTGGTTTCAGAGGGTTGAGTTGGCCTACCGGATCGGTGACTTCTATCTGATCGTACCCGTGTAATCGAGCCACTTCTTCTATGAGATCAATTTCCCGTTCAATCATAGGACGGGAGGCGGGTACGGTCACATTGAACCGGTCATCTCCCGCCTTCTCGATTTTCATATTCAGGGCATCCAGGTATTTACCCACCGCATCCGTTTTAAGGGAGGTGCCAAGTACCGCATTGCAACGCTCCACACGGAAGACCAGTTTCACAGCTGAGCGGGGTGATGGATACAAATCGATTTCGCCAGATGCGATGGTTCCACCGGTTAGCTCTTCTATCAATAAAGCGGCTCGTGCCTGTGCTGCGATGACAGCATCAATGTCGATACCCCGTTCAAATCGGTAGGAGGAGTCTGAGCGCAGCCCGTATTTTTTGGAGGTCTTTCTAACGGAAGAAGGATCAAAACATGCGCTCTCCAGTACGATAGCCTGTGTCGTATTGGTGACCTGGCTGTTGGCTCCACCCATGACCCCGGCGAGCGCTACGGGTCGAACGCCGTCCGCGATGACTAGTGTGTCCGGTTCAAGGGTCAACTGACTGCCATCGAGTGTTTCGATGACTTCTTTCTCTTTTGCCCGTCGGATGATGAGTTCATTTTTTTTGAGCAGGCTGAGGTCGAAGGCATGCAGGGGTTGCCCGTATTCCATCAATACAAAATTGGTGATGTCGACCACG
>JAJDAX010000225.1 GCA_029261615.1 Nitrospinaceae bacterium | reverse complement strand
AAATTTTGGTTTGAATTTGCAGGGCTGGAACCTGATGCCGGGAAGTTCGATTGAGTTCAACGCTTCTGCCAATGCAAAACCATCAATGCCCGGTGCACCGATTTGCTCGAAGGGTCTTGTGGTGCCGCGTCCTTCGGAAAGTAGGGTGCCTTCGAACAGGCACATGCCGGGATAGACTGTCGCCGTGTCCAATGTGGGCATATTGGGGGAGGGTGGAACCCACGGCAGGCCTGTTTCATCAAAACACATGCCGCGCTGCCAGCCTTCCATTTTCACGACCGTCAATTCGCATTCGATTTTGAAATGGTCGCGGAACATCACAGCGAGTTCGCCTGCGGTCATGCCGTGGCGGGTGATGAGCGGGTATTGCCCGACGAACGAGAAAAACCCGTTCTGCACCACATTGCCTTCCAGTTGAATTCCATTGATTGGGTTGGGGCGGTCGAGCACGATCACTTCGACTCCCGCCTTGCCCGCTGTCTGCATGCAATTGGCCAGGGTGTAAACAAAGGTGTAATAGCGCGAACCAATATCCTGAATATCGTAGACCACCGCATCGAGGCCGTCGAACAGGGCGGCATCGGGTGTGAGCGATCCTTCGTCTTCTCCGTACAGGCTGTGTATGGACAGGCCGGTAGCAGGGTCGGTTTCGTGTGAAACATGTTCCATGTCCTGAGCGACACCGTAATAGCCATGCTCGGGAGCAAATAGTTTCTTGAGTTCGCCGACCGGTAGTTCAGCCAGAAGCCGGGTGGAGGGAACAAGATTCGACGTTACGCTGGTCTGGTTGGCCAGCAGGCCGAACCGTTTGTTATTCAGGAATTGATGGGGGTGGGCGAGAAGATTTTCCAGCCCGGTTTTTACTTGAGTCACTATTTGGGAGACCTTTGAAAATTTATTGTTGCAGGTTGGGTGGAAGATCGAATTTTAGTGTGTCCGCAGCATGAGGTTGATCGCTGCACGGGCGACAGAAAATTTCGTGATGTCCTCCAAAAATTTATCTGCTCACCCAGTGTTAGCTCGCTAGTTCCCACACTAGTCAGTTACTCGATTTTTTGTCCCTTGGAGATGACGATGATATTTGAACTTTCATCGACGTAGAACCGTTTTTTGTCTTCTTCCAGATTGTAGCCGATGATGGTGTTGGGCGGAACCACGACATCTTTATCGATGATGGCCAGATTGATTTTGCATCCCGGATGAATCACCACGCGGTCCATGATGAGCGAATTGATAACGGCCGACCCCGTGTCGACGAATACGCCCCGGCCCAGAGTGGAGTCTTGTACGATACCGCCGCTGATGATACTGCCTTCACTGACCAGGCTATTTACGGCCTGGCCGCGCCGCCCGTCCTGATTGAATACAAACTTTGCGGGTGGCAGTCCGAGGGACACGGTTTTGATCGGCCACTTGCGGTTGTAAAGGTTGAAGATCGGTTTCACATTTCGCAGGTCCATGTTGGCTTCCCAGAAACTTTGAATGGTGCCGACGTCCCGCCAGTATCCGACCTCTTCTTCGGTAATGCCCGGTACCCGGTTTTGCGCGAAGTCGTAAGCATACAATGGGTAGGTTTTGTAAAGTCTCGGCAGAATATCTTTTCCGAAATCGTGAGAGGAGTTGGGTCTTTTCGCATCCTCGTGTAACACACGGACAAGAAATTCCTTGTCAAAAATATAATTGCCCATTGAGGCGTATGCCATGCCGGGCCTGCCTGGAATGGGAATGGGGTCCTTGGGTTTTTCCTGGAACCCAATGATGCGGCCTTTTTCATCCACCTGAATAACCCCGAACTCGGTTGCCTGGTCCAGCGGAACAGGAATAGCCGAGACGGTGATCTTGGCCTGATTATCGTTGTGAAAGGACACCATTTGCCGTATGTCCATTTTATAGATATGGTCGGCGCCGAACACGCACACCAGATCATAATCCCGATCTTCAATCAGATTGATGTTCTGATGGATGGCATCGGCGGTGCCTCGATACCAACTATCTCCTGTCCGCATTTGAGCGGGTACGGGCAGAATAAAATGGTTGGGTAGTAGTGTCCCGAACTGGAACCCTTCCTGAATATGTTCGGTGAGGGATTGGGATTTGAACTGAGTCAGGACGAATATGGAATATATACCTGAGTTAATGAAGTTACTCAGGACAAAATCGATGATCCGGTATTTCCCGCCAAAAGGGACCGCTGGTTTTGCACGTTCCGCTGTCAGGGGAAATAGTCGTTTGCCCTCGCCACCGGCCAGAATCATACCCATTATTTTCATTGGATCGCCTTATTGAAGTATAGGTTGCCCTGGAGGGCTCACCGAATCCGGCCTGTAATTTCGAGCCAACACCCTCTAAATCAACTAATAATAGCATAACCCCCTTAAGTTTAGGGGGTGTTAGAGGACATGGAAATATTTTTGTAAGGGGGAGGGGATATTACCGAAGCCCCCATAAAAAAATGAAGAAACTTAACTATATTTACACTAACACTTTGATTTTAAAGAGAAATTATGTTTTATGTCAAATAATAAAAAAGTATTTGTTGTCTTATTTGGGCTTTTTAACCCAAAATCGAAGAAAAATTAGCCGGTTAATTTTGGATCAGTGTCACCCAAAATTGCCAATTTCAAAGGGTTTTACCCCAGGTTCGCCAAGGTGAAATTGTCATGGAAATAACTTGGCTCTGCTGGGGTTGAAATTGTTACTAAGCCAAGGTATATCTGAGAATTACCCCGTTTGGGGTGGGGTGATTTGATGTTACTTTTTGTATTCTTTTTTAAATACGCGGCAAAATTATAATTCAATATTGTTCACTGGTCTTAAGTTTATGAAAAATCATAACCCTGATAGTTGGGCTGGAAACCATTCAGGATTCACTTTAATCGAGTTGATCAGCATCATCTTGATTATCGGTATTCTCCTTGGAATTGCTTTGCCTCGCTTCATTGATTTGGAGGAAGATGCGCATACAAGCATCGCCTCTATTTCTGCTGGGGCCTTTAGGGAAGCGGTGAGTATTTTTAACATGGCTTGGCAGGCCAAGGGGAAACCTGCATTAATCCAAAGCGTGCCAATGAATGAGTTTGGTTTTCCTGGTTTTGGTGCGGGATACGTCATGACCGAAGTTGAGTGTCAGCAATTGTTTGAAGGGATTATGGACACCTCGCATACCGTAATTCCTGTC
>JAJDAX010000224.1 GCA_029261615.1 Nitrospinaceae bacterium | reverse complement strand
GTTCGACCTGAATTTAAATTTGGCAATCCTGAACTGCGTTTTCTCCCGAAACGTGAATTGAGTTCGCGCTTGAATATGGGGGTCCCGGAGGTTGGGCAGGTGGTGGAAGCCCTCAATGCAGGGACTTATCTTGGCGAATTCAATGACCGCGGTGAGCCGATCGATTTTGTCCTGGTTCAGAAGAAGGATGGACGGAAAATGGAGCTTCAGGATTACCGCGACCTGCCGGTCTGGTCGGCCGGTGGACGCATGACGCACCTGGGGCATCTGGTGGATATTGAAACTGCGGCGGGCCCCGCAAGAATTGATCACATTGAAAAAGAGAGGGCGATCAAACTACTGGTACAGGTGAAAAAAGAATTCCCCATGCAAAAGGTCATCGATCATATCGAGAGGAAAATTCTCGACCAGTCACGATTGTCTCTTGGACCAGAATACGGGCTCCGGGTCGGTGGCTCGGCAGATGATCTGGCGTCGACCACCCAGTCACTTCTCGATAGTTTCTGGTATGCCATCGGCTTCATTTATCTTTTACTGGTAGCTTTGTTTAAATCATTTTTACGTCCATTTATTGTATTGTTAACGGTGGCGCTTGCGGTGAGCGGATCGTTCTTTGGGATTGCGGGCAACAACCTCTGGCAAAAAGGGAGCATTCGCGGTTATCTCGAAGAGTTTAATGTCCCCAATCCGGATCAGATGCTGGATGGTTGGAACTGGATCACCTTTGATATTTTGACCCAGTTGGGCATAATCATACTTGCGGGCATCGTGGTGAACAATGCCATATTGATCGTTCACCAGATGCTGAATAATGTTCGGGAAGGAATGGACGAAAGACAGGCGTTGCTGGAGTCCTGCGAAACACGTTTGAGGCCCATCATGATGACGGTCATCTCCAGTATTTCGGGGATGATACCATTGGCCTTTGGCGAAGGTTCCGGTACAGAGTTGTATCGGGGAATGGGGACGGCTTTGATTGGAGGGCTGGCATTTTCTTCTCTGTTTACTTTGTTCCTGATACCCGTTTTAATATCTTTTATGGCGGATCTTGGGTTTCATACGAGACGCGAGGATCTGGTTAAAGAATCATTGGCCGACCGGGAGGTAGTCCCTGCCGCAAGTCAGTAACGAGCTGGATAATATTTAGTTTGTCATCAATCAGGTGAGACGATGCCGGTATTTATTAAGTTTAAAAGTTGGTCAGGAAAAGATGCTGCAAAGGCTACACAGCAATTGTCGAAGGTATTCAAGTTAAAGGCCAAGCAGTCAGAGACTGTGATGGAAATGCTGGCAACAGGACGGGCCTGGAAATATGGGGTTCCTGTTGGTGATGTTAAAGCTGGCCAGGCAAAAGCCTTTTTTCAAAAACTTGGATTTGAAATAGAGTTGATTGCAGATGAGAAGCCGGCTGCCGCTGGCGTTATAGCGCAGGTAGCGCCCTCTCCTGCGACCCCACCATCAAATACAATCACTGAAAAGGATTTCGAGGTTCCCGGTGTTGTCTGGGTGACGGATGAATCTCCCGAATTGATAGAAAAAAAAGACGACCGGAGGTTGCTGGAAATAAAACGAACCCCGGTGTTTTTGGTAATCGTCCTTTCGATCCTTACTTTGGGCCTGTACAACGTATTCTGGTTTTTAAGTCGAATGCCAGAGTTTAATAACCTGGATTCAAAAAATAAATTGTCTCCTGGTATGCTTCAGGCGCTGTTTGTTCTATCGGGAACCCTGGCGGTGTTTGATGTTCTCGAATTGTTTTTTGATATTCACCTTGGGTTGGATCTTCCAGTTATCATTGTTGCCATAGTTGTGGTTGTCCTCTATATTTTTGTGGCATTCAGGACGCGTCGTATTTTGTTGGACCACCTGGATGCGAACATGACCGGATTAAAAACCATTTCCGGTGCGTTGACCCTGTTTCTCGGTAATATTTTTCTTCAATACCAAATCAACGGAATTCACGACTGGTACGCCAAGGGTGAGGAGGGCGAGTTGCAGTTGCGCGGCGATGGCACAGCCTGGACCTGGTTCTTTTTGTTCTATCTTGTTTTTCCGATTGTCGTGATGGTGTATTTCACCATGAGCTTTTTCGATGAGTTCGATCCGGGGGATGAGGTTACTGGAGGCCTTATGGCAGGCTATCAACTGGGTAGTTATTATGCGGCGTGCGACAGTTTCTGGCAGGAACAAGGGGACGATCAGATTTGCACAACGGAGGTGGCTGCAGACAGTGAATTGCCTTATGTGGAAAACCCGAAAGTCACAGTTACTGGCTCGGGCACCCGGGAGACTTTTTATGCGGAAGCAGTTTATGCGGGGAGCGATTCGGTCTATGCCATTAATGGTCAGGGGGATGTTGAACTGAAGGAAGGAGATGAATCCTTCATAATCAATTTTGACGAAAAATCCGGATCTTGAGTTTTGTTGATCCTGCAAAACTCATCGCACTTGGATTGTAAGAAGCTTTAATGCGGCTCCCACTCCGAGGTGGGTGCTTCGATTATCAGTTCTTTATTGTTGTTTGGATGTGTCAGGATCACCTTGCTGGCACAAAGCGCAATTTTGTAATCCCCGAGCCGGGTTTTAGCGCGGTATTTCATGTCACCCACAATGGGATGCCCAATGAAAGACAATTGCGCGCGAATCTGATGAAACCTTCCCGTTTGCAGCTCCACTTCCAGTAAAGAAAATTGTTTTTGCTTTTTGATCACCCGGTAATTCAGAACGGCACGCTTGGCATCCGGTGTGGTGCGGGGGAATACCGTCGCCTTGAGCGATTTGCCTTTGCGAATAAAATGGGTGAGGCGAGCCTCTTCTTCTTCAGGGATGCCTTCTACTAAACAGCGATAAAATTTTTTCATGTGCCGTCGTCGAATCTGGTCAGACAAGTCGGATGCGGCAAGACGGGTTTTTGCAAAGACCATCACCCCTTCTACGTTTCGGTCCAGGCGGTGGACCAGCCCGACAAACAGGTCTTCGATTTTGCCTTTATGGGATGGTTTCAGGTAATCGCGAATCGCTCCGGTGAGCGCGGGAGCCCCGGAGCTATCACCCTGGGCAAGCCAACCGGCTGGTTTATGAACAGCAATGAGGTGTTTGTCTTCAAACAGGACGAAGAAGGGAGGGGCATTTTTATTTGAACTCAAGAATTTGCATCCTGTTTGTTGATCGTTTGCGGATCAATTTCTACCGTCTGCGGTTCGCGTGTGCCGTCCTTTAGTTCGCCGTGTTTATCATACTTGGGAGTGACAATACCGCAGGAGATCACCATTTTGATGCCTTCTTCAACCGTCATCGAAA
>JAJDAX010000223.1 GCA_029261615.1 Nitrospinaceae bacterium | reverse complement strand
CCATTGGATCTCTTAAAGAATTAATGACCCTCCTCCCTGATTGCGGTATTCTCTAGAATATATAAATCACAGGAAACTATTCTCGATGAGCAACGACTTCTCAAAAAAACCGACACTGGCTCTTGTGTTGATGACCCTCGCTGCACTGATAGCGGCTTTTGTTGACGGACCCGGCATTCCAGAAAATAAAAAACACTCTGCCACCGACCACAAACATGAAGAAGGGTCTCACGGAAATCATCAGGATCCCGAAGCTCAACGCCGGATGGCCATCTTCCATTACAATAAAGGCAATCAGTTTTCGAAAGCGAAGGAGTGGGATCGAGCCATTCATCAATACGAAATGGCGCTGGGTCATGAAACCCGGCTTCTGCCCGTGTATGTGAATATGAGCACTGCACTCATGCGCCAGAAACAGTTTCCTCAGGCAATGCAGATTCTGGATCGTTTGAAAAAACAGGCTCCGAATATGCCAGAACTCCACTACAACCTGGCATGTTATTTTTCTCTGACCGGTGATGTTAAAAAGGGGTTGGATGCTTTGGCGCAAGCCGTCCGAAAAGGATATAGCGATATGAAGGGACTTGAAATCGACCCCGATCTAAAAGCCTTACGGGATCATCCGGATTATTCAGCAATTCCGAGACGTTTGTAACCTTTAGGAATCCAGATGGAAGCAGGTATTTACTCAGCCTGAAGAAGCTTCTGTTCCTCCATAGACAAGCACAACCCGCCCCTGACCATTGATAGAAAGTCCTGCCTTCCCTGTCAGCATGTCATGCAACTCGGCGCCAATCAGCGATTGTCTCCAGCCTGTCAGGAGCGAATGCCCCTCAAGGTCCTCTTTGAGTTCATGACGTTTGACAAAATCATGGATTTGTTTCCGGTCGGCCAGAACGTGCGGTTCGATTTTCAAATCCTCCGACCTCACCTGGACATAGGCCACCAACAGTTCCTCGACACCTCGCCTGGTAGAATAACTGTTTGACTCAGGAATTTGAGGGATGTTTTCCTCTGGCATTTCAAGCCCGCGCTCAATTGCTTTTAATATTTTATTTCCGCTGTTTTTAATTTCTTTTCCGTGGACACCACGGATCATTTCCAAGTCTTTAACTTCTTTTGGGATTTTTCTTGCCATTTCAAGAAGAGGTTCATCCCTGATGATGAATTTTGCCAGGCAATCCCGGCGCATAGCCTCATGCTCCCTCCAGGCCGCAAGTTCACACAGGACAGCAAGATTACGTGGTTTGAGAGTTCGGAAATTTTTAATTCTCATAAACTGCCGTGCAGGTTCAGCCGGTGTAAAGTTTTTCGGATCCATCAATGGCTTGAACTCTTCCTCCAGCCATTCCAGTCGCCCCATTTTGGTAAGTGACTTTATAAGGTATTCGTAAGTGGGAACCAGATATCGTACATCGTCGATAGCATAATCAATCTGGCTTTTGCTCAAGGGACGCCGGCACCAGTCTGAATAGGTTTCTGTTTTATGAATAGTTTTTCCCATTGCCCGTTTCACTATTTTGGCAAAAGATATCTGCCCTCCCCAACCCAGAAGAGACGCGGCAATCTGGGTGTCAAAAACAGGAAAAACTGCCTCGCCGAGCAGATTGTATAGAATTTCAAGATCTTGTTTGCCTGCATGGAAAACTTTGAGGATATCCGGGTTGGCAATAAGATTGAGCAACGGTTTTAAATCAGGAATCGAAATCGGATCAATCGCCGCAAAATGACCATTGCAACCTACCTGGACAAGCCCCAACCTGTGGTAATAGGTTTTTTCCCGGACAAACTCCGTATCAATTGCCAGCATCTCTGGCTGGCCCAGCTTTTCGCAAAACTCAACAAGTTGCTCCGGGGTGGTGATATACATAACCGTCCTTTAAATAATGCTTCTAACCCTCGATCAATGGCGGGCAGATAGGTGGATCATTATTGAACACGTCATTTCCATGTTTCAATTCTATCGAAACAAAAACGCCTGAAAGTGCAGTCAATAAAACTTTGTATAGGACAAATAACGACCGCAACAAATTAGCCTGTCATTCTACAATAAATTAAGGAAGTAATACGGCTCACTTCCTAAAACAATAAAAAAAAGCCGGTCCCCAAAAGGGAACCGGCAAAAAAAATAATTATCAGTTACTCGTAAACTTCATTTAATAATTCCACTTTCCCACTGGAAACCTCTGGTTTCCACTCAGGTTCAGGTTCTGCTTCCTCATAGTTTTGCTTCCCTGAAAACTCCTGAGGTTGGGTATGCTTATCCCAAAAACTTTTACTCAGTTTTTTTGAAGAAATTACTTTTTTAATATCACCAGTTTTGCCCAAAACCCTGACTTCATAGAACATGCGGCCTCCTTATCCCCTATTTGGGTCGGCGGGGATTCAAGATTTACCAAAAATCCGTTCGCATCCTGTACAGCCAGTAATTTCAAACTCTTAGAGTTTAATTACCATTTCACGCACAGTAAAAATAATCCCGAATCGGTAATTTGTCAAGCAAATAAGTTTAATAAAATCAATAAGTAACAAGATGATGTCCGGCTGCTTCCTACAAGCCTTTCATTCGTTTGACATTTGCCAACCAATACCCTATTTTTATTAAAGGAAAAATCAACACTTCTTCTCTTTAGGGCGCCTATGACTTTGTCCCTGAGATTTTCTAAATACGGCACGGAGCTGCGGCATGAAATTATTGTCGATTGACAGTTCCACTCCTCTGCTGAGTGTCGCTCTACTCGACCAACACCACACTCTATTCGAACAATTCAAGGAACACTCCCCTCCTGCTCCCAACCCACTATTAACTATGGTGGACCAGGTTCTTTCCAAATCAGGAACTACGTTAAAAGATATTTCGGGCTATGTTTTAACCATAGGGCCCGGTTCATTTACAGGCTTGCGAGTCGGGCTCAGTCTGGTTAAGGGGTTTGTCCTCGCTACGGAAAAACCAGCTATCGGGGTCTCCTCGCTGAAGGCTTGGGCTCAAATTTCGGCGAACAAAACCAGCCGAGTCTGTTCTATACTGGACGCACGTAAAGGAGAAGTGTATTATGCCCTCTTTCAAAATTCAGAGGACGGGCTCACTCCTTTGGGCTCGGAAGAAGTCTTAAGCCCAAATGAAGTGTTGAAACGAATAAACCAACCAACAGAATTCATTGGAACTGGGGCTGAACGCTACCAGGACTTTTTTATCGAACACCTAAAAGACCGGTTTCAACTCACGAGCCCACCCTTTGCCTCAACGGTGGCTGCTGCCGCAGGACGGATCGGTTTTCAAAACTTTAAAGCACAATCCAGTTTTGACCTTGAAAAATTAAATCTCCAATACTTAAGAAAACCTGAGGCCGAGGTAAATTTCAAAGGAAACCCATAAAAGCCATGCCGGCACTTACGCGGCAACTTAACAGGCTTATATCAGAAAAAATACTGGGGAAGGATCATAAGAATGCAATCTCCCTGGAGACCAAACCAGCGTTAATGTTTTTATATTGAAGGAGAACCGGATGGAAATCGAACTTGGACTACTTGAAAAAATCAGAGGCGAGAACCATGAGTTCAAAGTGCTTTACGATGAACACACCAAACTGAAAAACAGGGTGGAAGAATTGAATGGGATGAAGTTTCTCTCCCCCGAACAGGAATTGGAAAAGAAAACAATTCAAAAACAAAAGTTGAAAGCCAAAGATCGGTTGGGGGAAATCCTAAACCAGTATCAAAATAATCTGCATTAAGGACAACACCTGCACCTCATACTGGATCTAAATAAATATTCTGATTATATTTGACTGTCTGTGAACGCCGGAGATTTTTCAATCTCCGGCGTTTCTTTTGGTTTGATACTTTCCCTCTCCGTTTTACCCGCCCCAATAAACCCCATAACCAGTTTAATTATAAATTTTGCAGACACCACTTTCCCCGGAGGTAGATAATCTCCGATCACTCCCACAAGAGAGCCCGCAAGATCCGGACGTTTAGCAAGAAGAGATACCGTGTTTTTACAAAGGTACCGGTTTGCAATCAAAAATTGTAATGCCCTGCACAAAATAAATTTTTTATTAAACTCATAGTGGCGGATGCCTTCGTATTCGGCCAGGATTTGCCGGGAAAAGTTTCCTGAAGTGAACGCTTTCAACGCGCAGTCCCCCGCAAGGCGGGCCGATCTCAACGCCAGGTATATGCCCTCCCCGGTAAAGGGATCGATAAAACCCATCGCATCGCCAACCAGCATCAACCCACCAACAGGTAACGGTTCTACATCAAATGCCAGGGAATCAATCGTCCGCACTTTCTCCGCAGGTCGGGCATTTTCCAGAAACGGTCGCCTCCTGGGATTTGACATTAATATTTCCCGGTAAGCCGTATCCAGATCTTTTCTCTTTATTGCAGAATGATCCACAACCAACACCACATTGGCACCGCCTCCCTTCGTTGGAGACATACCCGTGTATCCCGGTCGGCTGATATGCATATAACAAAACGCTTCGGCAAAGGTCGCCTCTTCCCAATGCGCCGCCAAAGCAATTTTCTTAACTCCTGCTTCATTTTTGCGGAGATCAAACTTGCGCAGGGAAATTGCGTTTCTTCCTCCCGCATCGATAACCAGCGGTGCCCTGATCTCGAAATCAATTTTTTCCGGATCGCGCACTTTTACTCCGACGACCTGTCCCTCATCAACAATAAGATCAGACACATGATGCCCTTCCCTAACCTCAACACCCGCGGCCTTCGCACGGTCTATCAATAACTGATCCAACTGGAAACGCTCAAAAGACAAACTGGTGACAGGGTCGTGGGAGCCGGGACGGTCAGGGTAAGGGCATAACACTTCCTCCCCACCGTAGGCAGAAACCGCCACGCCACCCAGCCGCAATGGGGAACAGGATTCAATTTCTTTCAATACGTTCAATTCAGACAGGAGATCGTCTGCCGCTGGGCTGATAAATTCGCCGCAGACTTTATCACGGGGGAACCGGGCCCGATCAAACAGAACCACGTGCTTTCCCGCCTGAGCCAGAAAAATCGCGGAGGCACACCCGGCGGGTCCACCCCCAATGACAATGACATCAGGTGAATTCATAATTGTAGTTTAACAGGGGAATTGTTCAGGCGGCGGACTTGTTTTCAACCAGTGCCAGCCGGTAAGGAAAGTGCCGATAAACCTTATGATGTTTTAAACCGGCTTCACGGGCCATGGCATCCATTTCATCCGGTGTAAACGCATTGAATACTGAAACCGGAGCATCGTACCGCGTCAGGCGGCTTTTGGTGAATAGCCGGGTCAACACCCAGATTGCCGCATGGGCAACTCGACTGCGATGCAGGTCGTTAATGATGAACCCCATCCGGCTGAGCCTGGAAAACTCTCTCATCATTTTAATCGCATGGTCGCGCTCAAAATGGTGAAGGGATAA
>JAJDAX010000222.1 GCA_029261615.1 Nitrospinaceae bacterium | reverse complement strand
TTATGAGGGCCGGGTAGGGGTTTTTGCTGTCAGACATTATCTCAAGGTCGATGAACCTCCTATTGCCGGCTTTTAAATCCCCCTTAAATTTTAATGCTAAATCTCTTCCGGATTGGATGACGAGCAGGGTCCCGTCTTTGTAAAATTCAATTTTCTGCCCGGCAAGGGGGGACGCTGTTTCTGCCTTCCACGTTCCTTCCAAATCCACATGGCATCCCCGTTCGCGCCATTCAGGATCGCTCCATTCTATTGCCAATACCGGGTGGCTGGTCAGGGTGAGAGTTAAAAAAAATAAGGCGAGTACTTGTGAATTTTTCAGAAACATGAGGCCTCCATTGATTTCAGTATGGCGCAAGGGCGCGCCTTTTCATAGAATGGAGGGAGCCGACTCCATTTTCAATTTAGAAAAAAATTACAGGAGAAAACAGCATGCCACGTTTAACCATTGCTTTCACCTTGTTTTTTCTCTACGCGATTATCAGTCCAGCTCATTCGATGGAGTTCCAGAAGAACAAATTTGAAACCCTTAAAGTGGGCCAAAAACTTCCAAATGCCAGGCTGCTGCAGGATGGCAAACCACGGATTGAACTCGATCAGTTGAAAGGCCGAGTCAAGATCATCAGCATTGTGCCTAAACTCAACACACCGACCTGCGATGAACAAACTCATAAACTCAGTGAAGAGAATGGCGGTATCGATCAGAAACTGGATATCGTGACCATCAGCACCAATCCCTCTGAAGTGCAGACCGCCTTCGCCAAAAAAGCAAAGATCGAAAATATGATGTTTCTGTCCGATGCGCCGGATTACGATTTTGGGCAGCGGACCGGGTTGATGTACCCGGACAGGAAATTCCTGATGCGGACGGTTATGGTTGTCGATGAAAAGAATATTATCCGGTATGTGGACTTTGTCGAGGGAGGCGGATTGCCAGATATTCAAGGCGCGCTCAACGCTGCGAATCAGGTCCTTGCCCATGGGTTATAGGACGTAGAACCTAGAAAATGTTGGAGTGGGTATAGAGTTTGTCGCCAGTGGCGAAAACGATCGCTGGGGTATTGCTCTTCATCCTAGGGTCGTGCAGGTTGTTGGAGTTTTTGTCTCATTTCCTGACGAAATTGTTGACGTTGTTCCGGAGTCATGTCTTTCACCTTGCCTCGGCGTTCCTTCCGTTGGGCACGGAATTGCTGGCGCTCTTCTGGAGTCATGTCTTTCATCCGGTCTCGACGTTTCTTTCGATTGGCTCGAAACTGTTGACGTTCTTCCGGACTCATGGTTTTCATGCGATCCTGGCGGCGATTGTTTTTCTGCCTGAATTCCCTGCGCTGCTCTGGAGTCATATTCTGAAACCGCTCGCGCAATTTCTTTCTTTTTTCCGGCGGCATGTTCTGGAAGCGCTTGCGGGCTTGCCGCAGTTTCTGCTTTTGCTCCGGTGGCAGGTCGCGGAATCGCTCAAACCGTTTCCGGATTTTCTGGCGTTTTTCGTCAGGTAAATTTTTCCATTTACGAAACCGCTTTTGAACCTGCTGCCGTTCTTCCGGCGACATCTTCGAAAATCGTTGAACACCTCGGCGCAGGCGGTTCTGCCTTTCAGCGGGCATATCCTGCCACTTGTCCTTGAACTTTTTAAGAACCTGTTGCTCCTGATCGTTCAGGGAATCCCAGGGGACATTATTCTGCCCGAGGGCTGGAGTGACACTGATTAACAGAATCCATAAGAAGGTCCAGCCGATTCGTTTAATCACGGGGGTCCTCCTTAATGCCGGGTGGTTCCGGGTTGTCATTGATGTCATCCATTTGTTCCAATTCCTCGGGGTCGATCCATTCCCCGTCTTCTGTTTCGAATTCTCCAAGATACTCAAGTAGTTCCAGTGATGGTGAAACGTCACTGCTTTTGTTCTGGTCCGCATTGGAAGGCGGTTCGGCATAAACTGGTGCGCCTGAGATCATAAGTGCGATGACCAGACCGGTAACAAAATCAACCGGTCTCATAGGGTTCCGCCGAATTTTCTTCCGCCAGCCAGGCATAGAACTCCATATCTTCATAAAGTTCCAGTTGATCCGCTGCTGCCAGCAAATCCAGGTCTTCCAGATTGTTGCCCGATTGTGTTTGAGTAGGTCCATTCAAAGTAAACACCAGCGCCAATACCAGGCCTGCCGCCAATGCCAGTCCGGGCATCGGCTGTGGAATCCATTCGCGCCACCACGACGGTTTACTCGTTTGTTCCAACGCGCGAAAACGCGCCTGAGTCAGGCGCGATTGCACGCCCCCGTCAAGAATCTCTGCGGAATCATCCAGCAGGCGCTTGGTGAATTGTTCGAATTCTCTGTCTTCGGATTGTTGGCTCATGGCCAATGGTCCTTCAATAAAATCTTTAATGTTTGTACCGCTCTTGAGTGATGCGTTTTGACTGATCCCTCGGAACACCCCATCGCTTTCGCTGTTTCGGCCACGCTCAACTCTTCCCAGGAACGCAGTAAAAAGGCTTGCTGTTGACGCAACGGTAGATTTTCAATCGCTACCTGCAGGGCTTCCCCGGAATCGTTGATCGACAATTCTTTCTCCGGTGTTCTGCCTTTCGGATCTGCCAGTCGGGCGATGGGATCGGAATCGTCTTCTTCATCCTGCTTGCTTCCGACCCACCAGGCGGTCCAGCGATTGCGGACGTTCTGCTTGCGGTGCCAGTCGCGAATCCGATTTTGCACAATCCGGAAAAACAAGGGACGGTGTTCTTCTTCCGGCTTGTTTGAATAGCCTTTGACGAAAGCCATCATCGCATCCTGCACAATGTCGAGCGCATCTTCCGGATTGCCCGTTGCGAATTGTGCCATTTGAAAGGCTCGCCTTTCAACTGTTTGCAGGAACTCGTCCATTCCCCCTGTAAACTCCCTGAGATTCGGTTACACAAGATAGCATAACCGTTTTCTCAGAGAGGGTAGAGGGTAAAGGTTTACCGGCGACGGCCTTTTTTATCCAGCCGTTTGTTCACACGTTCGCCTTTTTTGTCGAGCCGCTTGTTGACGCGTTCACCCTTGCGGTCCAACCGATTATTTGCGCGTTCACCTTTTTTGTCGAGGCGTTGGTTGATGCGGTCGCCTTTCTTGTCCAGACGATCAGCGCGTGCGTCGTTTCCATTTGCACGGGCGCGATCCGCTTTTCGATCCAAACGCTGGTCGATGCGATCTCCTTTTTTATCGAGACGGCGCTCGACGCGATCACCTTTCTTATCCAATCGACGTTCTGCACGGTCACCTTTTCGGTCAAGCCGACGTTCTGCGCGATCACCTGCCCGGTCCAAATTCCTTCGGCCTGATGCTTGTCCGCTATCGATACGGTCCTGCCTCCGTTGGCCTTTGTTGTCGAGCCGCTGGTCTACACGCTGGCCTTTGCGGTCCAGCCGGTTGTCGATCCTGTCACCCTTACGGTCGAGCCGGTTTTCAATTCGGTCTCCTTTGGCATCGAGGCGATCGGCGCGCGCGTCATTTCCCTTAGCACGGGCACGGTCGGCTTTTGCATCCAGACGGTCGTTGATGCGTTGTCCTTTGTTGTCGAGGCGGTCATTTATGCGATCACCCTTTTTGTCCAGACGGTTTTCAATACGGTCCCCTTTGGCATCCAGTCTGTCATCGACCTGAGCCAGGGCAGGGGAGGTTATCAACAATGCGGTGAGGCAAAGGGTGCTTAAAGTCAGTGGGGATTTCATGTCAATCTCCTGATAGAGGGTCAATGTTGCTTCTTACCAGTTTAAAACGTATCAGGGGCGATTCGGTTGACAAGAATAATTAAAAAAATTTTATGCGAAGGGAGGATGATAGGAAAAGTGCTGAAAAACAGGCTATTAGTGAAAGAAAAAACTTTATGAAAAGAAGTTTATTCTCCGCCGGTCTGGCTGCTCAGGAAATGGATCATGCTGCAAATGGTGAGATTGACCGGTGTGGCAACGCCGTGCTTTTTCCCCAGCGCTACCACGGCACCGTTGAGCGCGTCGATCTCGGTGGGCTTGTGCGACCGGATGTCCTGCAGCATGGACGGTTCGTGCTGGTAAGTGGGCGGGAGTTGGCTTTCATAGAATGTATGGAGGAATTCCTGCGCTGAGTCCCAGTGAGTGCTGTGGCCAGTTGCCTTAATAACATCGAACACTTCATGGGCAATGCGAGACATCAAATCGCGCGTGTGCTC
>JAJDAX010000221.1 GCA_029261615.1 Nitrospinaceae bacterium | reverse complement strand
GGTTAATCATGGTTCGATAAATACTCGTTTAAGTTTGAACGCCACCTCGTCCTGGCCCAATTGAGCCAACTGCTCGGAATCGACCTGCGGTTCGGCAATGGCCATGAGGCCGCCGTTAAGCCGGGTGACGCGGTAATAGTTCCCAAGAACTATATTTTCCGGGATGGTTTCCAGAAAAGATTTTAGAATTGGTCTACCATGAGAGACAGCCAACTCGCCTTCGGGTTTCATTTTAATTTCAGGTATAAATTGCAGTGCCTGGTCGGGTTCGACCAGTTTATCCGTGAGAGTTCCATCAGCCTGGCTTGCATCAAGATTCTCCAAGGTGATCGAAGAGTTCTGATCGAAGGGACCTACTTTTTCCCGGACCAGTCGCGTCATGTGAGCTCCACAGCCGAGGATGGTCCCCATATCGTGACACAGGGTGCGGATATAAGTTCCTGCTGAACAGTTCGCTCGAAACGTCACCCTGTTTTCTTCCATGCTGAGAAAATCCAGAGAATGGAGTCGGATGGTGACGGGTTCCCGTTTCACGGTGATGCCATTTCTTGCCAGTTTGTAAAGCGGCACTCCATTTTTCTTTTTTGCGGAGAACATCGGAGGGACTTGTTGAGTCTCGCCTTCGAGTTCTTTCATAACTTGCCTGACGTTTTGTTCTGTGATGTGTTGCCAGTCTCCGGTTTCGAGAACCTGTCCTTCGCGATCCTGAGTATCGGTGGATTTGCCCAGTTCCATTTCAGCTAAATAGGTTTTGGGCAGACGGGACATGAACTGAATGATTCGCGTGGCACCATTGAGGCAAACGGGCAGAACCCCTTCAGCCAGGGGGTCCAGGGTGCCGATGTGGCCAGCTTTGTTTGCAGACACGCAATGCTGGACGCGGCGTACCAGGGCGAAGGACGTTGGGCCTACGGGCTTATACAGGTTCACAACTTTATTCAGGGTGGATTTCATTGAGCAACCGTGAAATGTTCTGGGCATTTTCCGCTGTTTCGTCCAGCTGAAAGTCTAGTTCGGGGATGTATCGCAGGTTCAGGTTTTTTCCAAGCCAGGATCGAATAAATCCTCGGGCGCTTTGAAGTCCCTCCAACGAGTCCCGCTTTTGTACATTGTCGCCAATGATACTGACGTAGATGCGGGCGTGTTTGAGGTTGTCCGTCAGATTCACCCCGGTCAAGGTGGCAAACCCGATTCGAGGATCTTTTAACTCGAACTGGATCAACTTTGAGATCTCTTCGAGCAGTAATTCCTGCACTCTTTTGGAACGCTTGTATTTCATAAACCTTCTGGACAATCATATTTACGTTATAGGTATTCTTGACCCACATGGATCAATTCAAATTTACAATCAGTCAATTCCGCAAGTTGCAGGTTGTCGAGATAGTCGACGACCTGCTTGATGAGTCCGTCAATGTATTTCGGGTCCGGTCCCACCGCGGCAACACCAAGTTCAATGCTTTGCCAGATATCGTTGTCTCCCACTTCGGCAATGGAGACGTTGAACTTGCTACGCACCCTGTCCTTCATGGAAGAGACCACCTTGCGCTTTCCTTTGAGGGAGTTATTACCGTGCAGGTGGAACTTTAACTGGCAACAGCCGATTTTCATTATGCGGTTCCTGCCGAAGCCTCCAGGGTCGTGCTGATTTCTTCAACCTGATAGGGCTCAACGAAATCGCCCGGTTTGACATCAGGATATTTTTCAAACATCAGACCGCATTCGTAACCTGAGGCCACTTCTTTAACATCGTCCTTGAAACGCCTTAGCGAACCAATTTTTCCGTCGTGAATAACAACGCTGTCGCGAATGAGGCGGGCTTTGCTGTTACGCTCAACTTGTCCATTCAGGACGTAGCAACCGGCAACCGTCCCAAGTTTTGGGATGGTAAATATTTCACGGATTTCCACACGTCCGGTGATGTGCTCCTTGAATGTCGGAGCGAGCATTCCTTCCATGGCGGCTTTCATGTCATTGATGGCATCGTAGATAACACTGTACAGTCGAACGTCTACATTTTCCCGCTCGGCCAAGGCCTTGGCTTTTTCTGTGGGGCGGATGTTGAAGCCAATCACAAAGGCGTTGGATGCAGCAGCAAGAAGAATATCCGATTCGGTGATTCCGCCGACGGCGCCATGAATCATTTTGACGCGTACCTTCTTGGTCTCTAGTCTTGAGGCAGATTCCCGGACCGCTTCAATGGAACCCTGAACATCTGCCTTGATGATGAGGTTGAGTTCCTGAACTTCTCCATCTTCGATCTGTTGATGCAGGTCTTCGAGCGTGATGCGCGGTTTCTTCGAAAGCTGGTGTTCGCGGTCTCGCTGGAGACGGGCGGAGCTGAGTTGCCGTGCCCGTCGTTCGTCATTGACCACCATCATACGGTCGCCCGGCTCTGGTACGTCCGGTAACCCGATCACTTCAACGGGCATGGCAAGAGTGGCCTTGGTGATATTCTTCCCCAGATCGTTTGTCAGCGCGCGAACTTTCCCAAAATAATTTCCGACGATAAAGGGGTCTCCTATCTTCAACTGTCCTCTTTCAATAATAACAGTTGCCACAGGGCCGCGCCCTTTGTCGAGATGAGATTCAATCACCACCGCTCGACCGCGCACTTTGGGGTTTGCCTTGATCTCAAGAATTTCCGCCTGCAGGAGAAGTAGTTCCAGTAAATGGTCGAGTCCGGTGCCTTGCAATGCGGACACCTGGGTGAAAATGGTTTGTCCGCCCCAGTCCTCAGGTAACAATCCATAGTCGGCCAATTGTTTTTTGACTTCATCCGGCTTGGCATCGGGTTTATCAATTTTATTGATAGCCACCATAATGGGTACGTTGGCGGCCCGAGCGTG
>JAJDAX010000220.1 GCA_029261615.1 Nitrospinaceae bacterium | reverse complement strand
CAGGCTCCCGTTGAAAAAATCAAATCCGTTCTGAAAGTGATTCAGGAGTTCGATCCCTTAGGCGTGGGCTCTCGAACCCTGAAAGAATGCCTGCTGATTCAGGCTAAAGCATTGCCGGAAACAGACCCCCTCCTGACAACTCTGATTGAAGACCACCTCGAGAAATTGGACCAGAGGCATTACCAGAAAATTGCCAACCATTTAAAAATTTCTATCGAGACTCTTCTGTCCACCATCGAAGCCTTAAAAGAACTCGACCCCAAGCCCGGCCTGCAATTCCAGAGCGACGGGATTGATTATATCGTTCCAGACATCATTGTGGTCTTGACTCGGGACGGTTATGAAGTTCTCCTTAATGATGAAGGGGTCCCAAAAGTCCGGATCAGCTCTTACTATCACGATCTATTGAAAAGCACTTCAGAGGACCAAACCAAGGAGTATCTGGAGAGTAAATACCGGGCTGCCCAATGGTTGATCAAAAGCATCGACCAGCGTCGACAAACGATCTATAAAGTAGGCAAGAGCATAGTGAAGTTGCAAACCGAGTTTTTTGAAAAAGGACTCAGCTACTTAAAGCCAATGGTCTTGCGTGATGTAGCGCGGGATATTGAAATGCATGAATCCACGGTGAGCCGAATCACGACGAACAAATACATAGACACCCCTCAGGGCATCTTCGAACTAAAGTTCTTTTTCCACAGCGGGATCAAATCTTACATGGGAGACAACAACCTGTCCTCTATCCGGGTCAAGAACATGATCCAGGAAATTATCGCAGAAGAAAATCCAAAAAAACCTTATACGGATGATGAAATGGTGGAAATGCTAATGAAAAAGAATGCCAGGATTGCCCGCAGAACCGTGACCAAATACCGAAAAGAGTTAAGTATTCTCCCGGCCAGCAAGCGTAAAAAGTTGTTTTAAGCTGGCCTTTTAAAGCTCAATCTTTAAAGAGCTCTTGATAACGTAAGCAAATCTTTAAATGCCCACCGAATAGCGGGTTATACGACTTGCAAAAACCCGTCGGGCAAGATATTCTTAACCGCTTGTTCACTGTAAACTCGTATCATTCGGAGCATTTCCCATGAAACTAACTGTCACAGGCCGACATCTTAAAATCACCGATGGAATTCAGGAACACTTGGAAGCGCAGGTAGATCGCCACATGAGACCCTGGCTGGAAGGCCCGGGAGATATCCATTTCGCTCTAGCCGTGGAAAAACAACGGCATTTTGCCGAAGTGACGGTAAAAAGCAAAGGCTACAGTGTGCATGCTGAAAATGAAACCCAGGACTTGTATGTCGCCATCGATGGCGCCATCTTGAAAGCGGAAAAACAACTCAAAAAGCATAAAGACCGGGCCGCTAGTTTGAAGTCCAAACAAAACCATAAAGTTAACGAAAAAAACCTTTGACTCACCCTGATCCTCAGACTACCAAGCCAATCTATTTATGAAAATCAGCGATATACTATCCAAAGATTTTATTATTGCCAATCTGGAGCCCAAAACAAAACCGGGTGTCCTCGAAACCCTGTGTGGTTTTTTAAAAGAAAAGGGAGTCATTAAGGATGACGTTACCCTGCAAACGGCATTGCAGGATCGGGAAAAACTGGGGAGTACCGGGATTGGGGATAACGTCGCCATCCCGCATGCAAAATCCGATGATATTGATAAGATATTTTGTGTCTTTGGAAGGTCCGTAAGCGGGATCGAATATGAATCGCTGGATCAAAAACCGGCAAATTTTGTTTGCCTGCTTTTAGCACCCAGCAATTCAACAGGTCAGCACTTGAAAGCCCTTGCACGTATCGCCCGTCTTCTCAAAAGTCAAAAATTAAGAGAAGACATATTAAAAGCTCAGGATGCATCCTCAATCTACACACTTATAATAAACGAAGACTCAAAGTTTATTTAATTTTTGCTGATCCCAAGGTCGCCCATTATGAAGAAAATTTCAGGCATCCAGGTATCCAGTGGAGTCGCCATCGGGGAAGCGTACCTGCTCGACCGGTCAAAGATTTGTATTGTCAAACACAAGATTTCTCAGGATCAGGTTAAAGCTGAAGTTGAGCGCTTACGTGTAGCTATTGAAAAATCCAAAATCCAAATGCAGGAGATAAAGAAAAGGGCTGGATCGGTATCGGATAAATACGCCATTATTCTGGACACCTACACCCTGCTATTGGAAGACGACATCCTGGTAAATGAGACCATTGAGAATATTGAGAAGGAATTGCTCAACGCCGAATGGGCTTTGACCAAAACACTGGACAAATTCACCAAGCTTTTTAATAAAATCAATGACGAATACCTCAAAGGCAAACAAGATGACCTTGACCTTGTCGTTCATGGTGTCATCAAAAACCTGGTTGGGCATGAACAGGAAAATTTGTCTGAAATCGACCGACCTGTAATCCTCATCACTCATACGGTAAGTCCATCCGATACCGTATTGATGTCCCGGCAATTTATTCTGGGAATGGGCACAGAAGTTGGCGGTAAAACATCTCATGTCGGCATTTTTGCCTCTGCTCTTGGCATTCCTGCAGTAGTAGGCGTTTCAGACCTATGCCAGCAGATAAATTCGGGCGACAAAATAATCATCGATGGAATCAACGGGGAAATCATTATCAACCCCGAAGAAGAGCAGCTCAAACTTTACCAGCGTAAGCAGGAAAATTACCAGCGGTATGAAAAGGCACTACTCAAAGACATCAACGAACCTTCCCAAACCAAAGACGGCCACCCCGTTCAACTCATGGGCAATATAGAATCAATTCATGAAGTTAAATCCGTAATGCGATTTGGTGGCCAGGGAATTGGGTTGTACCGTACTGAATACCTGTACCTGAGTAATCTGGACAGACTCCCGACGGAAAGCGACCTTTATCAAAATTTCAAGGAAGTGGTTCGGGCAGTTCACCCTTGCCCGGTGGTGATTAGGACTCTGGACATTGGTGCGGACAAACCTCTTCCGGGCCTCGATCAAAAATCCGAGGCCAATCCAGCCCTCGGCCTGCGCGGGATTCGCTTATCCCTGATCAAACCGGAACATATGGTAAACCAATTCAGAGGAATCCTTAGGGCAAGTCTTTATGGAAAAATTAAAATCCTATATCCTATGGTCTCTTCAGCGGAGGAGGTCATTGAAGCAAACAGGCTTCTTCAAAAAACCAAAGAGGAATTAAAAGAACAGCAAATTCCTTTTGATGAAGAAATTCAGATAGGCGCTATGATCGAAACGCCTGCAGCAGCGATCAGCATTAAACACATCCTTAAGGAAGTCGATTTCATCAGCATTGGAACCAATGACCTGATTCAGTACCTGTTGGCGGTTGATCGTGTGAACGAAAATGTCGCACACCTGTATCAACCTTTTCATCCAGCTGTTCTGGCGACACTGAAACAGATTTTTTCAGCCGCAGAGTCGGCGAACAAACCGGTAGCAATATGCGGAGAGCTGGGTGGAGATCCACTCGCAACTTTCTTACTGCTTGGGCTTGGAAAAGTACACGAACTGAGTATGGAGCCTCATTCCATTCCGAAGGTAAAAAAGATATTACGAGAAGTAAACCTGGATGAGGCCAGGCAAATAGCAAACACTGCATTAGGCATGGGATCCGCTGAGGAAATTAACCATTACATACTGGATGAAATGCGCAAGCGATTCCCATCCGACTTTGACCGCAACTCGGCTTTTGATGAAAAAGAAAATTGACCGCACAGCAAACTAAATTCAATCAAATTCCCAAATACTTTAATCTAATAAACTAAAAGGAAATCAGCATGAGCTTAGGAAACTTTCTATTTACATCAGAGTCTGTTTCAGAGGGCCACCCAGACAAGATTTCGGATCAGGTATCGGATGCTATTCTCGATTCTTATCTGACACAAGACCCACTTTCTCGCGTGGCATGTGAAACATTAATAACCACCGGGATGGTTATTGTTTCCGGGGAAATAACCTCCAAAGGCCACTTTAAAGGTCCTAACCTCATACGCAAAGTAATCCACGATATCGGTTACACCAGTTCCGACGTGGGTTTTGACAGTGAAACCTGCGCAGTACTGGTCACCCTGGACGAACAATCACAGGATATAGCCCAAGGCGTTGATGATCATAAAAAAGAACAGGGTGCAGGCGACCAGGGAATGATGTTCGGTTATGCAAGTAATGAGACCAAAGAACTGATGCCCATGCCAATCCTCTATGCTCACAAGCTGGTGCAGAAAATGGCAGAGCTCAGAAAAAAGGGAAAACTACCTTTCCTCCGCCCGGACAGCAAATCACAGGTCTCTGTGCGTTATGAAAACGGAAAACCCGTCTGTATCGAAACCGTGGTTATCTCAACTCAGCACGATCCCAATGTTACTCAAAAGAAAATCAAGGAAGAGGTCACCAAGCAGGTGATCAATCAGGTGATCCCAAAAGAATTTCAGCACAAGAAAATGAAAATACACGTCAACCCGACCGGACGTTTCGTGATCGGTGGACCATTGGGAGACTGCGGACTGACCGGACGTAAAATCATCGTGGACACCTACGGCGGTTTTTCGCGCCATGGTGGGGGCGCATTCTCCGGGAAAGATTCATCCAAGGTTGACCGTTCCGCTGCCTACATGTGCCGTTACATTGCCAAAAATGTTGTGGCAGCAAAACTCGCTGATCGCTGCGAAGTCCAGTTGGCCTATGCAATTGGTGTGGCAGATCCTGTATCCATTTTTGTCGAGACCTTTGGAACACATCACGTTGACCCAACTAAAATCGAGGGTGCGATTCGTTCCAATTTTGATTTAAAACCGGCAGGGATAATTAAAACTCTTGAATTGAGAAAACCACGCTTTCAGGAAACCGCAGCGTACGGACATTTTGGCCGAAGCGGAAAAGCCTTTACCTGGGAGCAGACCAACAAGGCTGCCGCTATCAAAAAATATTTCGGTGGTTGATTGCTTTATTCGGCCGGTGTGCCTGGAGATTCATTCAACAATTCGGTGATTTTACTCTTCAGGTGCCCCGGCTGGAATGGTTTGACAATATAATTGTCAACACCAAGCCTAAGCGCCTTTTGAATTTTTGAGACTTCTTTTTCTGCTGTTACCATAAGGAAAGGAATGCTCTTGAACTTGGGTCTTTTCCGAAGTGCTTTTAAAAAGTCCAGTCCATTCAGGTTCGGCATATCCCAGTCGGAAATGATCATGTCAAACTGCGTCAACTTAAGTTCCATCAATGCGGTTTCACCATCATCCACTGCCCTGACTTTTTCGTACCCCAATTTTTTCAGAATCCTCTTTATATAAAGACGAGTCGTGACATTGTCTTCCACTACCAGAATTTTTATTTCTTTGGTCATGGTTGGTTTTCGCAGTTGTCATTCAACGAGAAGGACTCTCTTTAAAGGCATTATATAGGATTCTTACATCCAAAATCAGCTTAATAAATTTTCCACAGTATTATGAAAAATATCAATAAGGTGCTTTATTTTTTTTTCGCAACTATAAGCAAACCGGATCCACAATATACCGGCTCCCAATGCATCGTGACCAACCCAGCCTCATTCAATTCTTCCCTAAAGTCATCAAAGGAATATGCGTGCCAGATTTTCTGGTCCAGCTGGTGTTTGATATGACGCAGCCCCAGTTTTTCTGTGAACGGGTAAAGCAAACTAGCCATCAAGGCAGCCCCTCCCCTCTTTTCTTTATGCAACTGAAGCAGGCTATCTTCGATAATTTTTTTCGGATTGTAGGTCGCTGATGGATTCGCCGCTACCAGTGTTCCCCCGGGTTTCATTATTCTATACAGTGAACGCCAGGCGGAAAGACGTGATTCTCGGTCGAGCAAGGTATAAACGCTAAAATGCGCAAGAACTTTTGAAAAAACATTCGCTTTGAAAGGCAATGACCTTGAAATATCAGCCTGAACAAGCCCAACATTTTTTTGCTGCCAATACGGACCAAGTTTTCCATTTGCGGCGGCTAATCCTTCCGGAAGAACATCAATACCAATATAATCACACTCCTCCTGTGCTAACAGGGGGCGAATAAATTGAATGGCCAGCCCAGTCCCACAACCCGCGTCCAAAACCCGGTCCCCCGGCACAAGCTCAAGGCGCTTAACTGAAGTCCGGATCGAATCAATATATCCCCAAGGGGACATCAAATCATATAACCTGGTTTTAAAACCAAAACGCCAATAATCCTTATACAGGGTATTAGACATTGAAATGGGAGGTCCCTATTGTTTGGAAAAATAAAACTTCATATAATACGCATGTCAAAATAAAACTATTGAACTGAAGGAGCTCTTTTCATGGCAAAAAAGCCATTCATCAACAAATACGGTTTTGTGGAATACCCTTTCCTCCATGACGACCGAAAAAGTAAAAACTGGTGGTTTTCCAATTTATTGGAGGATCACCTGAAACGGCGCGCCCGCCACAAACATGGAAGCGACTACACAAAAGAGCAGATGCATGAAGATATGCTCACCTTTCTCCACGACACTAATTTAAAGTTTTTCGTCTTGCTTCCTTCTGGAATGGGAATGGAGTTCAAATTAATCGGCAAATTCAAGACCCCTGAATTGATCGGCCTCGAAGATCCGGTTCCCTTTATCGCGGAACAATATGGCGGAGGAAAATTTAAGGTAAACATCTATCACGAAGGGACCTTCGCAGGGACGGAAAACTACAAAACCCATGGCGACCCAAAATGGGTCGAAATTCCTGATGATGAATTGACTGGCTAGTATTAATTGGTGAAAGATTTTGAAACTTTAAGGCTTCTAAAGTGTTTCATCATGATTGATCGGTTTCTGAATAGTCGGAATCGTGACCTTGAAACTGGTGGGTACTTTTTTCTCTTCTTTGCCAACGGCACTTCCTTTTACCATTTTACTATCCACATCCTCCACTCCAAGCCTCACTACTCCCTTGTGAACGCGTACGGGATGTACCTGGACTCTTAACTCCGGGTTTTGAGGACAGTCCCCTGTGTTCACATCAAATCGCCACTCGTGGTTCGGGCAGATCAAAACACCTTCCTCAATCCTGCCTTCTCCAAGGGGAGCACCTTTGTGCGGA
>JAJDAX010000219.1 GCA_029261615.1 Nitrospinaceae bacterium | reverse complement strand
GGCGGATTTGACGGCATTCACCAACGCCTGCTTGAACGTTTGAAAAAGGTCAACGCATCATGACTCCACTTGGCCAAATCAAACTGGAAGTGATGGCACGTGGGGTGGTTCCCGATGACGGTGTACGCCGCGCAGCGATTCAAGGCATCAGCGGTGCTGCCGAACTCAAGGAAGTTTCCTTTGCTCTGGCTGAGGATTTTTTTATCTCCTCACGCATTGGCAAGCCGGGAAGCGATGCTTTCCCATTAAGCTGGCAAAACGGCGGCCCGGTATTGCACATCTCCGGTTCATCACAGCCTGTCGGCCTGTTGCCGCGCCCCAAATTTTTTCACCAACTGCAAACTTCCTCCGGGGCCGTCACCGGTGATGTCAGCCTCGACGGTTATTGCATCAACATTTATATCAAGGCATTGCCACAGGAGAACAAACTGAGCCGGGAAGAAAGTCAGGTTCTATCCTGGGTACGTTCGGCATTTGATGAAGGCTCAGCCTGCTTTGTCCAGATCAATATGGATTATTGCGAATCACCGGATCGTGGGTTCCACCTTCTCGAACCCCTGGTGCGGGCTGTCAAAAAAAACTTTCGCACTTTTGTCGCCCTGCGCGGTTTTGCACCGGAAGATCTTTCCGTTCTCGACCGGGTCTATGCCTCGGGAGTGGATGTCCTCATTCTCCCTCTCGAAGGGTTTTCGCGTTCGGCTCAATTGGAGGAAATCATGCCCTCAGAGCACGGGCACCGGGCGCTGGAATATGCGGCGGGTGTGTTCCCTCAGGGCTCCATCATGACCGAATTGAACTACGATGCCAGTCAGCTCGATCTGCTGTACAACAAGATCGACCTGCTCACTCAGAAAAACATTCTGCCCTTTTTGATTCTTCCGACCGACGGTCTATTAAAAGAAGATTATGAAGCCTTCAGGGATGTTGTGGAGCAACTCGAACAATCAGCTGCACGGCAGCGACTGCCACTCAAATGGCTGTTTCCCTCAGTCAGACATGCTTCCGCCCTCGATACCGGTTTTTACACACAGGCTCCGGACAAAGCTAAACTGGCACAGCGGCCCATTTATAAATCAACTTTTGGCAAAACCGCCTCAGAAGGGTTCGCGGCCCTTCGCCGAGCCCTGCGCGTTAAAAACATCAGCGACTCCTACGAATCGTCCGGCCTCTGAACACTGTGTAAGGGTTCACCTCAAAGTACGACAGACCTCTATTGCTGCATGAAGTTTCTGTTTGACCGTGTCCCCCTTTTTGCTAGGCTGAACTTATGGATTTTGTACCCCGACAACCCGTTCCCGAAACCGCGCCTGTAATAGCCCGCATTCCAGAAGTGCCTTTTACGGGACTCCAAACGCTTTGGCTGCAAGTGGGCGGAACCCTGTGCAACCTTTCGTGCAACCACTGTTTCATCAGTTGTCATCCGGAAAACTACAACATCCCGATGATGACCCTCGGCAAGGTGCGCGCTCACCTGGAAGCGGCAAAAACTAATGGGGTCCGTGATATCTACATCACCGGCGGCGAGGTGTTTTTGAATCCTCAAATCATGGAAATACTGGAAGCCATTCTGGAGTACGGTCCCTGTCACGCCCTCACGAACGGGACCACGCTCAATAAAAAACGGGTCGGCCAACTTAAAGAGATACAATTGCGAAGTCGCCATCGACTCCATTTCAGGGTCAGCCTCGACAGTCTGGATGAAAAAGAAAACGATTCAGTGCGCGGTGAAAGTTCGTTCCGCCAGGCCACCGAAGGTATCCGCAATCTATCGACCGCCGGGTTCCCAACGCATTTGACCCTGGTAAGAAGCTGGGACGAAGATGATGATCCGATCATGGAGAAAAAAGCGCTCCAGTTTTTAAGCGATCTCGGAGCCCCCGATGGACAAGCCAAGTTTCTGCCCGGCTTTCTGATGGGTGAGCTTGAAAAGACCGCACGCGAATACCACGAAAACGAACGAGTAACCGAAGCCTGCTTCGAAAACTGGCCCATCACCAACCTGCAGTGTTCGTCCTCCCGCATGGCAACGGAAGACGGTGTTTATGTCTGTCCCATCCTGGTGGAAGAGCCATCGGCGCGGATGGGCGCCACACTGGACGACACCCTCAAACCGTATCCTCTCAGTCATGCCGCCTGCTACACCTGCCGCATTTCCGGCATGTCCTGCGAAAGCTGAATTAGCCGACTTTTCTATGGTTTGCGGTTGAGTCAACTGCGTGATAGCATATTCACCATATCCAGTTCCATCAGGCAAAAACCGACTCCAATTTACCTCGAACACAATCACAACAATGAGGCTATATAAGTGGCTTTGATGCATTCCACTATGGTTCCCCTGGGAACCGAAGCACAAGATTTCAATCTGCCCGACCCGGACGGCAAGCGGTACACGCTGGCTGATTTCAAGGACGCCAAAGTGCTCGCGGTGATTTTCATATGCAACCACTGTCCTTACGTCAAAGCCATTCTGGATCGTTTAATTGCATTGGCCCGTCAATTTGAAAATTCCGGAGTTCAGTTTGTCGGGATCAATCCGAACGATTCTGAAAAGTATCCGGACGATTCGCCCGAGTGCATGAAGCAATTGGCCGAAGAAAAGGGAATGTCGTTCCCTTACCTGATCGATGCTTCCCAGGATGTGGCGCGACAATACGATGCCGTCTGCACTCCCGATTTTTTCGTTTACGGTCCGGACCGCAAGCTGGCTTACCGCGGACGACTCGACGATTACTGGCAGGAACCGGAAAAAGTTACCAGCGAAGAATTAAAGGCTGCCCTTGATGATCTTGTGGCAGGAAGACCTCTCCCAGAAAAACAAACACCGTCCATGGGTTGTTCAATCAAATGGAAATAAAACCACCACCTCCGCCGCGCGTTAAGGGTCCCGGAAAAATCTGGTTCCTTCTGGCTGCTATCCTTGTCATTGTTCTTATCTCCGCAGACCAGATCATAGCCTTCTACTTCGACCTGCTGTGGTTCGAAAAATACGGATTCTTATCGGTAATGTGGACCATGCTCGGTTCTCAGGCCGGACTAGGCCTGCTGGCCGGCAGTGTCTTTTTCATCATCACCTATGGAACCCTGAAAACGACTTATAAGAAATCCGCGCACCTGCCCGTGGTGCTGTCCGACCGGGTGCGCCGCGATGCACCGTTTCTGCAACTCATGGCGGACAATCTGAAACCGCTGGTGTTGTTTATCCCATTGGTTCTGGCCATCATGACCGGACTGATCTTTGCCCAACAGTGGGATGTGGTCATGAAGTTTTTGAACCAGGTGCCATTCGGCAAAAGCGACCCTATCTTCGGAAAAGATTATTCGTTCTACCTGTTCACCCTGCCGCTGTGGTCGATGGCCAAAGGCCTCGCGTGGCAGGCGCTGGTGGTGATTTC
>JAJDAX010000218.1 GCA_029261615.1 Nitrospinaceae bacterium | reverse complement strand
TAAACTTCCTTGTTGGTCTTGATGGCATTTACCAGATCTTCAGCGGAACCGGAATGGGCCTGAATAAGATGGTCGCAGTGAACAGTGGAAGGAACCTGTACCTCTGGAATATTGGCCGACATAAACTGGAGAATGGCCATTTGTGCTGTGGCGTCCTGCATCGCGACACGGTCCGCGTTGAGGTAAATATTGGAAGCGCCACGTTCCAGTTTTGAAAAATCTGTGCCCGGGTCCATGTGGCTGAAAAGGATTTTTTCTACCACAGTCAATCCGCGGCCCATGTTCTTCCGAGCCGCTTCAATTCGCTGACCCATTGATTGGTAAAGTTGTTCGATAGGTGCCGACTCCAGTAACATTGACCTCTCCTTTAAACTTTAAAAAATGTTATAGTGTCCTCTTGCCAATGACGTTTGACAAGAGGTCTAAAATGGGCAAAGGGGACGCCGCCCCAATAGAGCGACGGTTGAGAATTTTGCCATGAAAGACGCTAAAATTCAAACTTTTTGAAACATCGTTTTTTTCAAGGTCACAACAACGTTTAATTAAAACAAGGAGCTTGCTCCTTTTCAGGGTGAACGTAACCCTGATAAAAAATACTATGACGGATTCAATTTTCGATTCTGCCGAATTTAATCAAAACCTGTTCTTCCCAAGGCCCGATTCGAGACCCGCGTCTCAAGCCGCAGAAGAAATCCATGTCCCTGCGGAAGAGGGTGTGACGGTACATGTTCGGAAACATTCTGGTCCTCAATCCTCTTTTAGTCTCCTTTATTTTCACGGCAATGGTGAAATCGTTTCGGATTATGATGACCTTGCCCCAGCTTTTTGGGACATGGGTTGCGATTTTTTGGTCTGCGAATACCGCGGGTATGGAAAAAGTGGCGGTTTCCCCACTCTGCGATCCGCTCTGGAAGATTCCAGACAAATTTATCAATACCTGTTAAAAGAAAATCACCTGAAAGAAAAAGTGTCTGTAATGGGGAGGTCTCTCGGTAGTGCCGCGGCTATAGAGCTTTGCTCACGATTTCCTGGAATTTCATCATGCATCATTGAGAGCGGATACGCGGACCCGCTTCCACTTGTGGAGCGCCGCGGGTTGAGAATCGATTCTACTACCTCTGAAGAAGATGCTCTGTTCAATAATTCACAAAAAATAAAAAAAGTAGGATGTCCTCTGTTAATCATGCACGGTGAGGAGGATTTTCTGATTCAACCCCACGAGGCAAAACTGAATTTCGGAAATGCAGGTTCGAAAAACAAGCATCTGGAGATTCTCGAGGGAGTAGGGCACAACGACATCATGTATGCACAGGGCAATCTGTACTTTCACACACTCAGAAAGTTCCTGGGAAGCGTTTACGATAATTGAATTCAAGACTAAGGAATCTGCTAAATGGCGGCTACCAAATTTTATAATATAGAGGGGATTATTCGGAACGGCTTCAAACTTAGCCGCGACTATGAAATCCTGGACTTTACTTTTACCAAGCTGGGGAACCCCGGCGTGGCGGCCCTATGCGGGTCGAAATCTGTCCGTCAACTCCGTCGTTTGATTTTGACGGGGCAAAAATTGACTGAAGTTGCCACGCAATATCTGGCCAGTTCGCCCACTTTGGGAAATCTGCAATACCTTAAACTTTATAGAAACAAGCTTGGAGATGAAGGGGTGCGTCATCTGGCCAATTCTCCCACCCTGACACAGTTAAAATCTCTCCGTCTTGGCCTAAATGGAATTGGCTCTGAAGGGGCGCGCTATGTTGCCCAGTCTGAGAATCTGACAGAATTGACCAGTCTGATTTTGTCGGATAATAAAATTGGGGATGATGGAATGCGTTACCTGGGGGAAGCTCACAACATGGGCAACCTGGAAATTCTGGAGGTCAAGAAAGCGGGAATCACCGACGCTGGAATCCTCGAGTTTGTGAAAACGCGGCATTTTCCAAAACTGCAAACGTTGATCCTTTCAGACAATCAACTCACAGAAAAAGGGCACCAAGCGATTCAGGAATTTCTCATTGTCAATCGTGTCCTAAATCGGGTTGCTGAGGATGGCAAGGTGCTTGACCTCAGTAAACTGGATCTTAACGATTTTGAAATAGCGACGATCGCCAATCGCGAAGAATTAAAGGACATTGAGAAATTATACCTCGAACTCAATGAAATTACGGCCAAAGGAATCCAGGCTATCGCAACCTCAGACCAATTGAAAAAACTGACTCTGTTGTCGCTCGACCGGAACTCGATAGGGGACGATGGAATCGCCCTGATTGCCAATTCTGAAAATATGCAAAACCTCGAAATTCTGATGGTAGAAAATAACGGACTCAGTAACGAGGCTTTAAGGTTGATTGCAGAATCTGAAAACATGACCAACCTTACCCGGCTTTACCTTGAGGGAAATGATTACGACGATGAGGGGCTGGAATATTTAAGCGAATCAGAGTATCTCGAGAAGTTGGAGTACCCGGTCCTTGAGAGGGAAGAAGAGGAAGAAGAAGAGGAAGAAGAGGAAGAAGAAGAATTCGAGGATATCGAGGAAGAGGAAGAAGATGAGGAAGAGGAAGCCATCGACGACGAAGAAGAATTCAACTGATAGAATGAAACGCTACCAGGATGTCATCCATAATTCATGCGAACTTTTCATTTTAAAAAGTTCCTGAATACGGCCGGAAAACTCTTCAGGGCCAAACGTTTTATTATAATCGTTGGATTCAAAACGGAACGGGTTCCAGGACATCACCATCCGTTCAATAAACAGTTCGTCCAGAGCCACCTGGGTTATTTTTTTGACAACGTTAGAGTCCGTGTCAACCAGGATGGCCACCATTACTGCATCATCTCTTGCATACAGGGCTTCACAAAAACCAGGTGATTCTTTTTCCAGGGCGGATGGGTTGCAGGGTGCTTCGAGAATCCAATCTTCGCTACCAACAGCAAAAATTGGAATCGAAGGAAATTCTGATTCAGAAACAAGCTTAGCCCGCCATTTGCCGGCCCATGAATCGATCTGAGCCTGTGATGGGCTTGGAACTGCGCCCAGCAGGAGCATGTCCCCGGCAGGTGAAAAGGAGAGGCCTCCTCCCGATCCTTCGACTTTTACGGGGCAGGGTTGGCCTTCTTCAAAACGAGCTGTGGTCGGATCCATTTCTTTTTTCCAGATGAGGTTGAAGTTTTCGATATTTTCTTCAAGCTGACAGGCAATGTCAACTCAATAAGACGCTGCTTGAGAGGATGTCAGCTTTAATGTATCCTAGCGGACTTCCATAACCCGATTAGCAGGAACTAAATTTAATGAATGTCACACTGGTCGCCCACGCCTGCATTTTATTTGAATCCAAAAACACCAAGGTTATTACCGATCCTATCCTGTTTGGTTATTTATGGGAAGAGATCAACGTGCATTGCCCCGCGATT
>JAJDAX010000217.1 GCA_029261615.1 Nitrospinaceae bacterium | reverse complement strand
CTGGCCTCCGTTCCTGTTCATCAGGATTTGAGCGGGCCGCAGTTGAGCGAAGAATGGCGAATGATGTTCAGCTACTACATTGAACTCCCGACTTCCAAGAGCCGCCGTCACAAAGGCACCAAGGCTCCCGGCGAACTCGGTGTCTAGTTTGAATATCAGTGTTTATAAGGATGAAGTACATTAAAAAAGTTTCATGGAAGAAAAAATTTTTGGGAAGTATTCTGGTTCTAGTGATAACCGGTTGTGCCTCTTTAGGAAATTACCCTGAAGCTGGCACGCCGGTTCACCGGACCTTTGTTACCCAGTGTAGCCAGTGCCACGCACTGCCCCATCCCGGCCGCCACACTCCGGATCAATGGGACCACGTGTTGGGCATGATGGTGAAGTTCATGGACGAGCGAAAAGTGTCGTACACCAAAGAAAATATGCGAACCATCCGGAGCTATCTGCATCGCAATGCCCGGTAAGGAGAAGGTCATGAAGGTCAAAAGTTCACTAATGGTATTGAGTCTGGCTTTAGGATTTGCCGTTACACCTCTGCTTTCCGGAAATGCGTTGGCACACAAGGAAGCCTATTCACAATTGGGTGCGGTGTACCCTCAACGGATCAAGGTCGCTCCAGAATTTTCCTTAAAAGACCTCACCGGCAAAACAGTCGACCTGAAAGACCTGCGCGGCAAACCCATTCTCCTGAACTTCTGGGCCACTTGGTGCCACGCCTGCAAACAAGAGTTACCCTCAATGCAACGCCTTCATGAAACCATGAAAAAAGAAGGCGTGCAGGTGATCGCCATCTCTATCGATCGGGCTGACCCTGAGGAAGTCCAAAAGTACGTCGATCAGTACCAACTTACCTTTCCAGTTCTTCTGGATCCCAACCAGGAAACGCGACGCCGCTATTTCATTATGGGGCTTCCCACTTCTTACCTGATCGACGCCAACGGTAAACTACGAGGCTTCATCTCCGGATCGCGCGAATGGGATAGTGAGACCTCTAAAAAAGTGATGCGTATTCTACTCAACAAAGAATTCAACGCTGGTCTATAAGCTGCGAACAAAATTGAAATATTCCCTCTTTGTCTCCCGGTATTTATTGAGCGCCACGATAGCAGGGTGTATCACTTTGCTTTGCCTTACGGGAGTTTCTTCAGCCACACCCGGCTCCGCATTAATCCAAAAGCTCGACTCCCATTATTACTACCCGCAACATGAAGGGATCAAGAAATTAAGCTTCAGCATCCATTGGGCGCAGCTTGACCCCTTTGCCGACACGGAAGACAAAAAACTGCTCAATAACCCCACTGTTCAATTCAATTGGAAAGTCGGGCAGGACAAGCCCGATTTTGAAATCGATGAATCCGCAGGCAACTTATCCCCAATAAGAGAACTTGAGATTTTAAGGTTCATGTCTCAGTACGCAGAGGTTTTCCTGCCCGTCCCGCTAAACAAGACTCTTGAAGATTACGATTTCAAAGGGAAAAAGCAGAAAAAAAATCTTTTAGAAGCCCGATTCAGTACCAACACTCCAAAACCAATCCTGCAATACGAATTTAAAATCGACCTGAAAAGCTGGGTCATACATACGATCCGGGTGCAACGGCAGCATTCCCCATTTAACGTGACAAGCTATTTGAAATATGCGGACCGCGGTGGGAAATCACAGGTTCTGGAAAGTCGGTCTCGATTTGAATTGAATGGAAAGCAATATGAAGAAACGCTGGAGTTTTTCTACGATCAAGTCGAGGGGTATTGGCTCCCAACCCGGGTACGCCAGCAGCTAAAAGAAGGCACCAAGCTCGCCAACTCCTACATCTTCACCTTCGCAGGCTACAAGATCAACTGACCGGTAACTCCAGCCCCGCAGTCAAACGAATACAATCCTCAGCATATTGGGTTTTAAATTCCGGAAAAGCCTGGGATAAGATTGGCACACAAACAAACTGTTTGGGAACCTCGGCAAAATCTAATAAAGTATAGGTTGGACTGTTTTCACGTTGCAATAAGAATGCGCGATTAAGGAGTCAACATGTCGGTTTTGCTGTGGGTCGGAGCGGGAGGATTCCTGGGCGCGATCCTGCGGTATCTAGTGAGTGGATGGGTTCAGGGCAGCGGCGCACAGTTTCCCCTGGGTACCTTGTCGGTAAATTTTCTTGGCAGTTTCCTGCTGGGAACGTTGATGTTTCTTTCCGAATTCAAAGGAGTCCTGACAGAGGAAGCGCGCTTATTTTTGTGCATCGGAATGCTGGGCTCCTTCACCACCATGTCGACCTTCGGCTACGAAACCTTTCGCCTCATGGATCAGGGCCAATGGGGACTGGTCTCGGCAAACATCATCGGCTCTGTTGCCCTGGCTTTACTGGGTGTCTATCTTGGCCGGGTGCTGGCCTTGCAATTATAAAAAAGGGTTCCATATGATGCAGAATACTGAAGCGGTTGTTCTCAGGATTTATACCGGTGAAGCCACACACTATCAGGATAAGCCTTTATATAAATACCTGATTGAATTATTTCGTAAAGAAGGTCTATCCGGTTGCACTGTCCTTCGCGGTATTGATGGGTTTGGCAAAACCAGTCACGCCCACACAACCTCTATCCTGCGACTGTCTACTGATTTGCCTGTAGTGGTTGAAGTTGTGGATAACCGTGAAAACATCGAACGCGTGAAACCCATGTTAGACGGTGTGGTGACGGAAGGACTCATTACGGAACAATCAGTCAATGTGGTTCTTTATGATGGTAAGAAGGTAGATTAACTGCCATGAGGAATTTTCTTGCTTCTTAACATTTGCGATCAAGCTTTTAGGCGCTGAAAGATTAACCAGTCGATGGAAGCCTTCCCACCGCCACCAATCATCAAAGCCACACACATCCCAATCATCAGAAGATGATATTCGAATCCTTCTCCCTCGCTGCTGTTGGCCCAGTTCATGAAAAAACCATTTTGCCAATGTGCCACCGCTACCGCGCCCGTCATCACAATCATGACCCCAAGCGCAGAGAGACGAGTCAATGCCCCGGCTAAAAGTGCCAGGCTGGCAAAAAACTCCACCATGATGACGACGAACCCCATAACCCAGGGCATGCCCATAGTGTCGGTGAAAAACCCCATGGTGCCATTGAAACCATATCCGCCAAACCAGCCCAGGAGTTTTTGAGCGCCGTGGGGAAACATGACACCCCCTACCGCCAACCTGAGCATAGTTTTATCCCAACCTTCGTCCGTTTCAAACAATTGTTGCAATTGATCCATACCCGACCTCCCTTAAAATTAAGTTCATCTCCTGCCCAAACGAAACCGCCATTCCCCCCAGAGCTTAATTACAGGCTCTTATTAATTTTGGGTGGCAGAGATAACTTTCAGGATTGTCAGGCTCCTGTCCTCTAAATTTAAAACGGGATCTTTCCGGAGCCTTCTTTGCAAAACATCACTTTCGAGATTACCACTAAATGGTACGCAAGAAACAAGACTAAAGAAATTTTTTACGATAAAAACATCAACCTTGAAATTTACCGCTCAAATAATAATTTATTTTATTATCTCCGATTAATATTTAGTTCGACATTGCGTCGTCCGGACTCACCGGCATATCTCCCAGAACCAGCACCATTTCCGAATCGCCTCTTTCACGAACCTGGATTCCTTTGCGGTGCCGGACTTCAAACATATTATGAAAATCCTTCATGTCGACGGTCACCTCTCCGCCTTGTTTTTCGATGACCACCATAAGGGCCACGATCAGTTTTTCCATTTGTTCATCGTACACGTTTAAAACTCCTTAACTTGATGATTATTGAAGTTGCGCGTTTCGCGTCCACAAACAACGCCACCCCAGCCAAAGCCAGGCCCAGAACATTCCGATCCAACCAAGAGCACTGGTAACGCCCGCAATTGTTTTTGCACTCAAGATACAATCCCACCTGAGAAAAAGATTGCGCCAGTCGTGCGCTTCCATTCCCAGCCCCCCAATGAGCTGCAGTTTAAGGTCAATGGCATCCGCCATGTAGACAGCAACGTCCAGAAAATTTTCGAAGAACCAGAAACAACCCACCGCAAACCCCAGGCTGTCACGCTTTTTCCAAAAGGCCACCGTCACCACAAGCGGAATTCCGATCTGCCCCAGTGTTCCTCCCAAAATACCCATGGTCTCCCCAAAAAGGGAAAAGGCAGGATGGCCGAATTCATGAAACACCAGGTTCACATTGTGCAACATCATAATAATAAACGATCCGCCGGTGATGGGATTGTGGTTTGCGAGGAGATAGACCATATAAAAAAACACTACAGTCGAAATGCCATACATTAACCGGGATACAGGCTTCCAATCACTTCCATCCCATTCTTCATTAAAAGGATCACTGGTGCGGGGCCGTTCATCAAATTCAAGGAAATCGTTCGCAGGTTCCGGTTTAATTTTTCGGGATCGCTTGCGGGGAATTGGCATGACGGGATCAGGAATCTGCCCGGAACTGGTAACCCTTTTCCCGGACAGTCAAAATATATTCTGGTTTTTGCGGTTTCTTTTCAAAATATTTGCGGAGCCTCGATATGAAATTATCGAGGGTTCGGGTTTCAGTGTCCGGCCTGAACCCCCATACTTTTTCCAGTAATTCCTCGCGACTGACTGCCTCTCCTCGCCTGGAGATCAGGAGATTCATAATCAAGGCTTCCTTTTGAGTGAGCATAAACTCCCCGGAAGAACCCCGGGCCTGTCCGGTACTGAAATTCACCCATTTATCATCAAATTCAAACTTATCCTTTTCACGAACAGGCTCCTTATACCAATCCCCGCGCCGCAAAATACCTTTGACCCTTAATAACAGCTCCGGAAGATGAAACGGTTTGGTCAGGTAATCGTCCGCTCCCGCTTCAAGGCCTGAGGCCCGGTCTTCATCCGCCGAACGGGCAGTCAGCATCAAGACAGGAAAACGGACATCATTTTGGCGAATGGCCCTCACCACCTCAAGCCCGCCAAGCTTGGGAAGCATGAGGTCGAGAATCATCATATCGAATGCTCCGGTATTGTAACCCTCAAGGGCCAGGGCACCATCGCCTACCAACTCGACATCGTAACCCTCACGGGTCAGGTTGAACTTCAACCCCTTGGCTAAATGCGCTTCGTCCTCAACAACCAGAATGCGCTTTTTATTTGTATCTGTAGATTCCATTTAAAACTTCTAGCTGCCGGTTCGTTCAGCGCCTGCGGGGTTCGTAACCGAAAATCTTTTAAAGGGTGCGGTTAAATGATCCCACCAGGACGGCACAGGCACCCCGCTGAGCGGCAGGGACACTGTGAAAGTTGATCCCTTGTCTTTACCTGCACTGGTGACTGTTATGCGTCCGCCATGGTTTTTTACAATTTCACTCGAGATGTAGAGTCCGAGACCGGCACCAACGATGTTCTGGGTTTCCGGCATCGATACACGATAAAATTTCCGGAATATCCGTTTTCTTTCATGTTCATTGAGACCGATCCCTTTATCTTCAAAAACTATATAGCAATTTCTACTGTCTGCACTGAGACGGACCGAAACGGAAGTATCGTGGGCCGCCAACGTATATCGCAACGCATTGCTCATCAGATTGTTGAACACCATCCGCATGGAACGCTTGTCCATCATTATTATGGGAACCGGTGCAAGGTCCTTTACCAGTTCGATTTTGTTCTCGCGGAACTGAGGCTTGTGCCCTTCCACTACTTCCTCAAGAAACGCGTTTAAATCTACGGGCTGGAATTCGTTCTGCATGTTTTTAGGATCCGGGTGACTCGACTGCAATATATTTTCAATGAGTCCGGAAAGGCGCTCGGTATCGTTGAGCATGGTTTCCACAAAGTCCCGCGATTCTTCCCGCGACACATCGTGATATTTCAGTGTTTCCAGATAAAGCTGGATCGAAGCCAGCGGCGATTTCAATTCGTGTGTCATGCTGGATACAAAGTTACTTTGAAGCTGATTGAGCTTGGCTTGCTTGTTCCAGAACAAAAAGATGACGTAAAAACCGCCAAGGATGAGGATCATCAGGAAGCAGCCTTCGAGCAGAACCACCCAGTTGAGATCCGTTGCAAACAGTTCCGGCTGGAGTCGCTCGGCGAACGCCTTAAAATCCTGACGATTTTTGAGATACCACCAGATCCAGATCGCCATCAGGACGATCCAGGCAATCTGCACCCCGATGAAGATAATTATCGGATGAAAGATGGCTTTTATCTTATTCATAAGCTTATTTTACCATTTTCGGGCCTGACAGAAAGGAACCGGGAAATGCCCCAAGACACTGATTCTTTAAATTGTTACATAAGTTTTACAATTTGTACAACCAACTCCATGTAAGCTTGGAATGCAAGGAACGCGTCAGAACCATTTCCCAAATTCTAGACGAAAGGCTTTTAAAGTCATGGCCAAATTACCAAGTACTCACTTGAAATCCCAATTGTCGAAAATCAACGTGGCGTTTTTTACTGG
>JAJDAX010000216.1 GCA_029261615.1 Nitrospinaceae bacterium | reverse complement strand
GTTTGAGGTGTTGTGTTGAGGTTGGTTGGAGTCTGCCGGTCGAAATCAAACTGCGCTTCCTTCTGGATGGGCCGTCCCTTGGCGTTGAGTTCGAAGAAACCCAATGCCAGCAAAATATCGTCTGGGTCATTCAGCGCAATTGCGGAAGCACCCCCGGTTTCGCTTGTTAGGGTCAGGCGGTCATCGGTGATGCCTGCCACCACCTGATTCTCTTCCGTGCCGCCATCAAGCCGGTCGTTGTTATTGCTGTCCTCATCCGGGTCCAGGATTCCATTGCCGTTGATGTCTTCAACGATGAACCGGCCTGGACCTTGCTCGCTGCCTTCGACTTCGATGATATCGATCTGATTGTTGGCGTTGAGGTCTTCCGGCCCGTCTAATACCCCATTGCCATTGGTGTCTTCACCTCGATTGATTTTGTCGCGGATGTTGGACAACCCATCGGTTGACTCCACCGTCACTGTCACACCATTGATGCGAAAGCGGCCGCTTAAGTTGAGCGCATTGCCTGAAGTGAACTGGTTGGAAGCCAACACCTGTCCGCGGGACAGGCGGGTCGAACTGAAATTAAATTGATCGAGGGGAGTTTGATTGCCGGGGGTGACGGCCAGCACTTCGGGGCGGGAGACGCGCGTATTTCTGGTGCTGAAATCTCCTGCATCCAGCAGGGCGCTAACCCGATCACTGATATCTTCAAGGCGGCCACGTACAGATTGTCGGAACCCGTTTTGGGCGGACTCCAGCCGTTGAGTATTAAGCGTTGGAGCAACGATTAGGGTATTGGGATTGCCAGAAGAAGAAGCGAAAAAAGGCAGGGGAGGGAGGCGGACTCCCGGGAGGTCCGTAGACCGGAGGGGTGGCGCTGTACGTGCGGTTTCCTGTGCAGATACGACCGCATCGGCGGTTCCCGTCCCACGTTCCCGTAGGATAGGAGCCGTCAACCGTGAATTGGACAGACCAGTGACGCTGGGTATTTGCATGGGTCGAAAAAACCCAGGACCTCACACGGATTGGGCGTAAAGATTTTTCTCGCCCCAGCCGATACGGACCCTGAGAGGGTGATGGACACACCATCGACTTCAAGCCGAAGATCGGTTCATCACCCAAACGACCCAGGAATAGATATTCCAATGCCTATATAAGACGGTCGGTGTTTGGACAATGCTATGCGCACCGTATGCCGGCGTGCTCTTTCCTCCCCAGTACCGGAGCACGCTGGCACGTCTTTACTTCAGCTCAACGACAAGCGTGTCAGTTGAACCTCATAAAACCTGCCTTTAATTTTTTTTACAACCTGCTTCTCAACCACGGGGTACGTCAACGACTTTCATCATCAATTTTCAGATGATGTTGCGCGGACCCCCCAAAACTCCTCTAAACTAAACGGTCAACATTCTGCCCGCGATCGGTAGCTTCACTTTCCGGTTCGCGTGAATTGTTATCCTGACTTTCCTGATTCGCCCTTTGCTCGGCATCTTCCTCAACCGCCTGACGCAGGATCTGGTTATTGGCGTTGGCCTGTCCTGTGTTGGTGGCGGCCAGCCCGGCATCCGCTTCTGTCAGTCCTTGGGCTGCGCTCCCTTGCACCGGATTATTGGTAAATCCGGCATCGACCTCTTCAGAGGCCGTCGGCTCCAGAATTTCGAGTGCTCCCAGGGCTCCGGATCGGGGTGGAGCGCTGGCTTCAGCGGCTGCTTCGATCTGCGCTCCGCTACCGCTGTCTTGGTTACCTCTATCCGGTGCTTGCTCAAAAGCTTCGTTGACCAATTGACCAGATTCCTCTAGAGAAGCGGCACGTAGATCTGCTGCAGTGGGCACAGATTCATTCAGGTCGGCGACCGTCTGGTTGGATTGAAATTGATCTCCCAAACTCTGTCCCAGGTTTTCCTGAATATCCTGCGATGGGACGTTCAGGGTTTCACCCTCAGCCCGGATTTCCTGTTGCTCAATGGCACCCGGTCCGTTTTCATTGACCGATACAATGTCTTCCTGTCGGATTTCAGTCTGGCGGGTTTCTTCTGCACGATCATTCTCAATTTCCTGATTCTGGACATCTTCTTCCTGAGTCCTGCGAGCGCTGGCCAGCCCCGGAATATTGACACTTTGGTTTTGTACTGATAAGTCGTTGCCTATTTCAGCCATGATCTTGTCTCCCCAGATTTGGCCTCGTCTTGAACTTTAGTTCCGCGGCCAGTTTCTTTTGCATTATGTATATGAAGGTCGTTTTTTGAAAAACATTGCTTTTTCCAAGTCCCCTTTATTTTTTTTGTCCCAGCATTAAAGTCTATCCATATTGCGCCGATAAGTTGCACAGGGTTAGTAGAATCCTTTGACCCCGACTCCCCACAAAAAAATAATAGCTGGTCAGGGGGAAGTAAGACGCCAACTTCGAGCCTTGTATTTAGGATACACGGTTCCCTGACGTTCTTAACGGCAAAGAAAGTGAAAACTTTATAGGGAGAAGGCGGTTTTTTTTAAGTTTTTTTCGGCGAGAGCATTACTTTAATAAAAACAACTAGTTGGGTTGGATCGGGGGCTGGAGTTTTGGGAGCAGGGATTGCCATTCCAAATAAAATGGGGTCATTTCGTATTCCAGCAAATCAGCGAGAAGGACCCAATCCCTGTTCTGATTGGCCTCTACCATTTGCGTGGTGAAATCTAACAGGCGCTCTTTTCGATCCTGTAGCGACTCCTTTCCAAAGTTCAGCAGAGAAGGTTCCTGTCCCGTAGCCTCCATTATGGAATCGATTACTTCGGAAAACCATTCGATGCCGTCAATGATCTCGAGAAAAAATTCGTTGGCCTCTTGTTCATTCCCCATCCGGAAGAGTTGGGCGGCCTTTTCAAAACCTGGCAATAGGCGCTCGAGGTATTCTCCGGCATTCTCGATATTCCGGGCGATCAGAGCCTCAATAGGAGCAAAATCAACTTCGATCCGGTCTTCCAGATTCAAAGTCCTCTTGAATAAATCATCATTTTCCAGGGTGATTTCTTCCTGGTTCACCCGGAGCCCCATTATATGAAGACCAAGCGATTGGCGCTCCTCCAGCAGCCGTTCCAGCAAAGGGCCCAGTTCGGTTTCTGCGATTAAATCGAGGATCTCTTCCCCATTGATAAACAGTTTCATAGGAACCTATGGAAGTTGATTGAAAACAAAGGCTATTGTATCGGGCAAACCTCTTGTTTGCAAACCGCTTTGCACTCCTGGCGCAGGGAAGTGGGTTCTGCCGATAATTTTT
>JAJDAX010000215.1 GCA_029261615.1 Nitrospinaceae bacterium | reverse complement strand
TCCCTTGTTCATCCGAAACTGAAACCGTCAAGGCAGGAGAGTCGAAACCGGTTTTTTGGGAACCTTTTGAGGGAGATTTGTTTTCAAACTGTAGACTGTTGAGAGTCCATAGAATATCGTTGCCGATGAAAGGTTTCAGGTTTTCTATTTTTTCAGGTTTGATGAGGGTCCAGCCAGTTGGACTGCGTTCCAGTTCGAACGTTTTATCAGGATATTTTAAAACGATACTGTTTACCTTTTCGGACTCAACAGATACCAGTTGTCTGTCCCTGAGATCCTTAAAAGCTTTAAAAAGTTTTTCCACCTTTTCCAATTGCAGTACAAATACGCCGCCATCCAGACTACGCGACAGAAAGAACTGTTTGCCGTCGAGATTGGCATTGCCCAAATGAAGCGTTTGGGTGTCGCCGTTTTTATTCTTAAGAGTCAGCGACTGCTTTGGTGTTTCGAGACCAAAGTTTTCTTTCTCTCCAAAGGTGACAAAGGCCAGGGCGCGAGTATCTTTCAAGTCAAACAGGAGGCTGTTAACAGCGGCCTGGTCGGCTTTGGTTTTGAGGGGCGTGGTGATTTGCCATCCTGATTCTTTTTCTTCATTTTTGTTGAGGGTAACCGTCCCGTCTTTTTCAAGCTCCCGGTTGACGATTTTAATCTGAACGATTTCCTCTTCCTTGAAAGTCAGGACCCGCTTGTCGATGAGGTCAAGATAATTGGTTTCAATTGCGGCCTTCACCCGACTTTCGACCGCCACGATATTGGTTTTGCTTTTTAGTTTGGCGTTGATGGAGTTGTCTTCTCTGGCAATACCCAGGACAAGCTCCCAGGTTTTTTCAGGGCTGGCGAAACGTGCGATGTGACCGGGGTGTTTCAGTCCGAAGGAGTCCAGGTCGGAAGGGGCTTCATCGACAAAGGCTTGTACCCGTGCGTGCCGGATTTGTTTGATGAGATTGACGATAGCCGCGTCGTCCCCTAACGCATCAATCGGTTGAGTGAGCCGCCACTGGTCCGCTTCCTTTTTCATGACGAGTGAATTTTTCGGACGCTCCAGTGTGACGCTTGTGATTTCCTTTGCAGGAAAATCCAAAAGGACTTTGCTGCGAAAATCGTAAAGCGTTTTAGCCCAGTCTTTTGAAAATCCCGGAACGAGTACTACGCGCGGGTTATCATCAACCTTAAAGTAAGTCGAGTGACCGATGGGGGCGGAGGCTCCAATACTGACGGTTTTTTTCCCGAAGCTTTTTTCTTCGAGTGTGATGCTGATGGCAGGTGGTTTGAGTCCGAATGCTGTGAGGTCTTTCGGGGACTCTTCAACCACACGCGTGTGGTTGATTTCCTCAAGCTGCTGAAGCATGCCGTTCAAGAGCATATGATCACCCAGGGCCTCCACCGGCTTTTTCAATTTCCAGGTGAGCCCTTCTTTGACGGCTTCTATCGTCAGGTCGCCAATGGTATAGGTGAATCGGTGAACTTTGTCTAGCAGGTAGGGCAGGACTCTTGCCGAGTCGCGGGTTTCCTGGAGTTGTTTTTCTTCCCGGGGAACATCGACCAGAAAATAATACCCGGCCAGACCGCCGAGCAGAACAACGGTTGCCAGGGTTCCCGCAAACTGTTTCATAGCCTCCTTCTCTTCAACCAGATGCGAAAGCCAATCAGGAGGGCAGCTCCGGGGATCATAATATTGCCAACGGTGAAAATAAGTTTGCCCTGGACATCAGTGAGTGACAATGGAGACGATTTGCGCTCTTTGGGTCGGATCGAAATGAGGTCTTCTTCCTCCATCAGCCAGGCCGCGGAGTTGGAAAAGAAATCCCTGTTACCGTAAAGGTTCAGGTACTGGTTGGTGGCGAAATCAGAATCCCCGATCACTACCAGATGCGCATTCATCGGTGCAGGTTGTGGCGAATCGTCCGTGCCTTTATCCGATGATATATTTCCTGAAATTATTTTCGTAGATGCAGCTGCTACCGGTACCGGACCTTTTCTATCCTTGCTTTCATCCAGCTCAATTTTTTCCGAGCGGTATTCGCTTTCGGCCCAACTGCCCTGACCGGAAAATAAAAACTCCTGAGTGTTGACACCATCCGCCTGGATTTTTGAGACAGAGCGCAGAAGTGGAAAAATGGTGGCGGTTCCAAAATTATTAGTGATGCCATGTTTGCCGTATTCCTTAATGATGGGCGCAAAAAAATCGCTTCCATATAAGCGGGATAACGGATCGACGATCACATCGTCTTTCATTTCGATGCCCCAGCGCTTCAAAAAAGACCCGGTCCCGGGTTCTTCCTGTGGGTCGAGCATAAAGAGGACGGAACCACCCCTGTTTAGATAAGCTTCGATGACCTCCTGCTCTTTACGCGGGATGATACTTTTAGGGCCGTTGATGATAACCAGATCGGCATCTTCTGGTACTTTTGCTGTTTGTGCGAGAAGGACTTTAGCCACTTCAAATCCGTCCTGTACCAGGGCTTCCTTTGCTTTCGAGTAGCCGCCTTTTTCTTCGCTGGCGATATCGGGCTCTTCGTGACCTTCCAGAAAATACACTTTTTTCTTGTTTTTGTTCGACACCTGGAGAATCGCGTTGGTCAGGTTTTCCTCGTTAAGGATTTTTACGATGCTGCTTTTGTCGCCGCTTTCCACCACCACTGAATTGTAAGTGGTGATGCCGCGTTTCTCTACAATAGCCGGGTTTCGATCGGGGTCGATCAATTCATACTTGATGTGATCAGATTCGGCAGTGAAGGTGCTCATAAGGTTTTTGAACTGGTCCCGGCCCATGTCCATTCCGGTAAAAAAACCGATGAGCTTTACATCCTCATCCAGGCCTTTCAGGATTTTTACTGATTGGGGCGCGATGGTGAACATACCGGTTTCTGTGTAATCGAACTGTTGCTTGTGGCGAGATACCAGCAGGTTAGAAAAAACCAGAATGCCAAACACGACGATA
>JAJDAX010000214.1 GCA_029261615.1 Nitrospinaceae bacterium | reverse complement strand
CTTTTAGCTCAATGTTTTATCTGGCAGGTCGCTCCCCCTTAGAAACCAGGGAAGCTCGCGGCCAGAAGCAGTTATAAGAGATATCTTTAATTTCAGGACCTCGTGTACTCTTTTTTTTACGAGCCACCTGATTCCTTAAATGACAACGGACGAACGGACGGGCATATCCCGTTTGGACTTCTGTTTACATTCAAGGTTATGAACGGGCGAATGCATTACGGGTTCCTCCCACAATAGTTTCATGCCTCGCGGCTTGCCTTTAATTCCTGGCAGGTTGCCCAAGGCGACGCTATTACGAAGTGGGAAGGGCCACACCAAATTGCCGGTGCCCCCGCCCCTGGCTCAAGCCAGGTGGCCAATGAACATTATTCTGAACAGCTATTGCAATCTCAAATGCAATTATTGCTTTGCAGACGAGTACATGGAAGAAACCGTGCGCACGCCGGGAAAATCCATGGAAATCGATTACTTTGAAAAGGAACTCCTGCCCAAAATCCAACGGGCGCAGGTGATCAATTTCATGGGCGGTGAGCCGACCCTTCATCCTGATTTCGAAAAAATATTTACCGACACCCTCAACGCCATGTCGCCTTATTCCCATCTTGGGTTGTTCACCAATGGGCTCATGCCGGACAAGGTCCTCGACCTTTTAGAGCGCACCATCGGCGTTTCAGGCTCGATTAAAAAGAATATCTCTTTTTCTGTCCTGCTCAACTGGCAGACTCTCGAAAATATATCGGAAAAAAATCACGAACGTTGCAGAGAGGTGGCACACCGTCTTCTTGGTAAGAACGGCTATGGGGTGACGTTCAGTCTGAACCTGTACTCGAAAGATCAGGATCTGGATCGACAGGTTGCAGAGGTGGACTCTGTTTATCAGGCGATCGGACTGCCCAAGGACCAGCAGTACCGCATCCGGGTAAGCCCCGCGTTTCCGATTGTCGGTGAGATCAACAACGTGTATCTTCCCATTCGCGATTTTCCGAAACTGGGCCGCAAAATGATGAACCTGTTACACAAGTACCCGCAAATGGGATTCCGTTTTGACTGTTCGTTTCCACCTTGTTTTCTCGATGAACTAAAAGATGGAGAGGACGGGTTGGTCGAGCGTTTTTACTATCACGGTTTCAAACAGGTGCCGTCGCTGGAACAATGGAAGCCCAACCAGTTGTATTTCGGTTGCGCGGACGGAAGCCCAATGGATATCGACTCCAAAGGCGATTGCTTCAACTGCTTTCCGTTTCACAGTTTGAAACTCGGCAATGTTTCGGAGTTTAAGGAGATCAATCCTATTTCCGAGGCGAGAATGGGGAGTCGCTTCCTCAACCATGTTTTTGAAAAAACGAAAGCCAAAGAACCCTGCGCTTCATGCCCACATTATATGGTGACCTGTTCGAGCGGATGCTTTGCCTATAATTTTGTGGAACAGGAACAGGAGCAGCTTCAGGCCGAAGCGGCTACAGCGACGAGCCCGTAAAGGCCGTTGCGTTATCGGCACCGAATTCGTTGGCGATCATGATCAGGTGATGGCCTTCCTTCGTTTTCGACGGACCAAACAGCCGGCCCTTCACGATTTTGTGATTGCGAATCGCTGTGCGAATGATTTCTTCGAGCTCGCTGTTTTCCAGTACGGGATCGTAATCCGTCAGCCGTGGATCATTCGAACCCATTTCAACCCAGCCCAGATTGCCCCCGTCAGATTTTGAAGCACATAAACTGTACTTCTCCGCCAGACGCATCAGCATTTGAACTCTTGGTCCCGTCCCCTTGACCTCGTCGATAGTTTGCTTGAGCAAATCGGCAACCTCAGGCTTGTCCACCACAATATGCCGAATCTGAATACGATAAGATAATCCAACCATTAACTTTCTCTTTCTAACGGACGTGAAGGCAGTTCCTGTTTGCAACCGCATCCCGCCCCTTGCGCAATTTAAGAATGACAGCTAGATTATAGCCGTTTGCCATTTCAGAAAAACCCCTTTTTCCCGATCCCGGCTAGTTTTTTTAAATCCGGGCACCCGATACCCGTGAAATTGATCCTCGCGTCCAAATCGCCCCGCCGCTCCGAACTGCTAACAAAGGCTGGAATCTCCTTCCAGGTGGTCCCTGCAGACGTGGAAGAAGTGACCAAGCCCGCTTTATCTATTCAGGAAAACATCAAGGCACTGGCTGCATTGAAAGCGCAATGGGTAGCGAAAAACCATCCCGGTGATTATGTTCTGGGAGCGGACACGGTCGTGGTTTCAGACGACCAGATAATCGGCAAACCTCATGACAGGGAAGATGCTCAACGCATTCTGACCCATCTGAGTGGAAGAACACATCAGGTGGTTACCGGCTTTGCGTTGATTACACCCGCGTCAAAAATACTATCCGAAACCGTGACCTCTCTTGTCTCGTTTCATTCCCTCACTCAACAAGTGATAACGGATTACATCAATACCGGCGAGCCCATGGACAAGGCTGGTGCCTACGCTATCCAGGGCCTCGGCAAAAAACTGGTTGCGGGCCATGAAGGTTCCTACACCAACATTGTGGGATTACCTGTGGATGAAGTAATTCGCTGTCTTAAAAGTGCCGGTTTCACGTGCTGAACTCAGTGGCGAAAGTTAAAACCAAAAAAACCTGTTGACAAATCAGGCTTTACTCCATTATTTAATTTAGCTCGACCTCGAAATTTACTTGCAGTGATGACGTTTTTGGATTTACTATTTCAACGTAACCTCTGATAGTTCAAAAATTTCCAATCGAGGAAGTTTGCGAAAAGAAACCATCATCAGAATCGGGATTAATAACTTCAGTTCCAGAGCCGGAGAATTACTTCGCCATGATGTTCGAGCTCAAAGGCCAATGTCCCAAATGCCAGGCGCCCGTTTTTTTAAACGAGTGTTCGGACTGGTACGGCAACACCATCACCAGCCTCAATTGCTGGAATGGCCATTACAAATGGCTGCGGGTGGAAGACATCGAACAGAATCTGGAAGTTGACCCTGAAACCAATGTTGTGAGCTACATCGGCTTTTTTGATCTGGGATGACCCCGTTCCCGCGCCTGCCCAAACCCTCTCAATTATTCTTTATCCTTCTGTTCGTACTTTCCCTGTTCGAAACACACGCCTTCGGCGCTCCTGTGGCCAAGCCCCCAGCCGGAATGATCTACATCCCGGAAGGGTATATTTCCATGGGCACCAACTCAGCCGATAACGAAGATCAGCAACCCATGCATTACGTCTACACTTCCGCTTTTTATATGGACCGACAGGAAGTGTCCAATGCTCAGTATAGAAAATTTCTGGACGCCACCAGCCACGCCAAACCGCGCTTCTGGGACGATGCTCGTTTTAATCAACCCGATCTGCCCGTTGTCTGTGTCAGCTGGTTCGATTCCATGGCCTATGCGCGAAGGAAGGGCGGTCGACATCCCACTGAGGCAGAAAGGGAAAAAGCGTCCCG
>JAJDAX010000213.1 GCA_029261615.1 Nitrospinaceae bacterium | reverse complement strand
ACATTGTCGAAACCGGACAGAAGATTTTGCACCCGCTCCAGGCTGCTGCCGGAGAAATCGTCTACTTCAACCAGATCCAACGCCGAACTTTGCGGAATGCCATCGAAGGTGTCGTATAGAAACAGTAGCTTTTCATCCAGTCCAAACTGCTGCATCGTCAGTGCAAAAAAGTAAGCACTGCCTCCCTGAAACACACCAAACTCCGCCACATCACCATCCAAAGCAGCCGTCTGTTTCAAATACTGGTAACAGCAGTACCAGTTTTTCTCGTCCGTGTACCAGACAGCGCCGTGATTCGTCAGAGCCTGCGTAGACTGTTCTGCCAACTCAGCATACTCTTTTTCGGCCAGAGGCTGGGCTTCCCGATGAACAAATAATATTTCTTTATTCTTGAAAGGGGAAAAGGCCAACTGACTCAACACTCCGGTTAAAGACGGGCTGTCGATCATCACGGCGACCAGGTCTATCTTCGGTTCAAGATCAAGGGCATCCTCAAACGACATAACGGAGCAGGACTTAACCGGACGGGCCTCGCCTGCCCTTTTGATGTCGATGATGCAGACCGGCACAAAGCGGTCTCCCAGCACGGAGAAAAATTCGTTGACGAGGGATGCCGTCTGGTAAGTGTATCCGTAAAACGCGACACGGGTGCCGGGACGATCACGAATGCGATCAAACAAACGCTGCCTAAGTTGATCCAGATTGCGGATCGCCTTTTGCTCTATGCGCTGGCCTTCATTCATACAAGCAAACCTCCCGGCTTGATCTCGGGATGATAGGTCAGAGGAAACTTGTCTTTACGTTTTTCAACTTTTGGAAGCCCGGTGATGCGCATCAATAGGGACAGGTAAGCCCATCCGCGTTTGTGGTCGAAATTATGCTGGATGCATTTTTGAATTCGGTCAAGCGCCTCTCCATCATTTCCGCGAGCAAGTTCGATCTCCGTCAGATGAAAATAAACGCCGCCTTTCAAGGCATCGTCGTCAGTCAATGCCAACACTTCCCGCAGGCGGGTTTCCGCTTGCTCCCATAATCCATCCCGTTTAAATCGTGAGCCCTCCTGATAAACAGGAATAGGATCGATTGCAGGCGCGTCGGCTTCGAGCGCTTCGCCGCAGGTCTTGTAATAGCGACGAGTCTCCAGAATCCAGCAATCCTGACATTCACGCGGCAAGCCTTCGCGCTCCCCGACAAAATGCAGATATCGGAAATACCGAAACGGTAACGAGTTCCAGTATTCCTCTGGTGGCGTGTCCCAAAAGGTCAGTGGCATTTCAATTTTGCCACAACAGATATTGGGTCCGCTGGAAAGACCATGAATCTGAATCGTGTTGTCCACATAACTGCAGACCGATGCTTTCTCATGATATTCGGGATAAGCGTTGACCTGCAGGCGCAGTCCGTTCTTGTTCCAACGATCAACAAGATTTTTGAACTCTGTCGAACAACGATCAAAATCCGGACCGAATGATTTTTCATAAAGCATGGGGCTGATCTGGCCGCTGTCTTCCACCACAGACATGGGAAGCAACAGGATGTCACGGATATCGCGTTCCCTTGCTTTGGTGAACAGGTTATCCAGATCGTCCAGGTTTTCCTTGTTCACCGTAACGTTGAGCCCCATCACCGGGCTTTCGCTGTGCATTTCCTTTTTCACCTGCGTGACCAGGTCAATTTTATTCCAGATATTTTTTATGTAGGTGTCCTTGCCATCGCCATGGCCAACGGACGTTTTGCCGTCGAAAGAAAAATTCAGAATCTGGACTCCGGTCTCGATCATCTTCCGGATTTTTTCACGGGTCAACGGCACCCCGCTGGTGGTCACCACCTTGACAGGTCCGTCCACATCTTCGAGAAAATCGAACAGGTAGGGAGAATCCAATGTTTCGCCAATCCCGACAAAAAATACGTGGGTGCCAGTGCGTACCCAGGATTTTGCTTTCTCGAATTGTTCCGGCGAAAGGTATTTGTAGTTGGGGTCGATCTCGGTCTTGTTGTGGAAACCCGTGATGCACATCTTGCACCCAATGTTGCAGGTATACGAGGGATTGACCACGACGTATTCGGGCAGGTCTGCCGTCAGGGAAGCCAGAGGCTTTTCGCGACCCGATGCCCGCTCGATCAGGCTTTTAAGGACGGTGTCGGGTTCGCTCTCTTTTTCCAGCACACGCGCTGCCTCTTCCAGCCGGTCGGTCATGAGCAGGTCGAGAACTTCTGGCGAGGACATGTAGGGTCTCCAGGATCAGGCAAAAATCAATTTTGGCAGGGAACCCCTATCCCCATTTAAGGCAACAGGACCCTCAATTGACTTTATCGACAGAAAAAAGGGGAGACTTTAGGGTGTGGACGCCCTTAAAAATGGTAAATTCTACCGGTGGGAAGGCCATCCTGAGGATTGTATAACATTTTGAATTATGATTAAATAACCCGTCAGTTCCGCAATGTGAACCGACCTGTCCCCCCATCCTATGACCCATCCCTCAAAACGTCTCAAAGACCAGTCTCCGCAGGAAATCGCTGCCCTGTTTTTAAGCGATTTTGCGGCCAGCACCACTTCAAAAGATGCTCAGGGTCTGCTTGCTGCATTTCAGGAGAAAATTTCGGCTTCCGATTTCCCTCCGGAGCAATTGAACGACGCCAGGGATGTTTTAAAATCCCTGACCGATCTTTTTGGAATTCAAACCAGCGAGCCGTTTAACAGGAAAGTCGAAGGCGGACTCAAACCCTCGCCTCCCTCGGGTATGGCCTGGGCTCCGGACGGCGGTTTGATCATTGCCGACGATTTCAATCATCGCATTCAGATATACGATGGCGACCACAACTTGAAAACCCAGTTCGGCACCAAGGGCAAGAATCCCGGCGAGTTTCAATATCCCAAGGGAGTTGCGCTGGATATTGACGGTCATCTATATGTAGCCGACGGTTGGAACCATCGCGTTCAGAAATTTGATCTCGAAGGAAATTTTATCAGCGCGTTCGGGGAGTTCGGCGAAGGTCACGGCCAGATGAATGAACCCTGGGACGTGCTGGTCGATTCTAACGGACGTGTGATCGTGGTGGAGCGTTACAATCACCGCATTCAGTTTTTCGATTCCGATGGCAACTCGCAGGGCTGGACCGGGCAACGCGCAACCGTGTTCGAAGATCAACTGGCGTTCATCTACGAAACATCCGCCGCACTGGCACCGCGACCGGCACTGGAATTCCCGACCAGTGTTGCGGAAGACCCGCAAGGGAATTTCTTCCTGACCGACAGCGCGAATCATAGAATTCTCAAGTTCGACCGTGAATGGAACCCAATAAAAAGCTTTGGCTGTCAGGGCGATGCGCCCGGACAGTTTCAATACCCCATGAGTTTGTCCGTGGACGAGGGAGGTCTCATTTATGTTGCCGACCTTAACAACAACCGCATCCAGAAATTCACCGGCGAAGGCATTTTCATTGAAGCCTTTTCCGAAGGTCAGGGTGGCG
>JAJDAX010000212.1 GCA_029261615.1 Nitrospinaceae bacterium | reverse complement strand
CATTTTAGAGGGACCCCTTGCCCGATAGCTTCCTGCACGCGGTGGGCTGCCGCTAATCCTGCGATGCCCCCGCCAATGATGATCAGATGATGCATGTGGGCATTATATAGAGAATTGGCCTGCCGGGACAACCACCGTTATTCAAATCCCCTTGATTTGTCAATTCCTGCACCTTGTGTTGCCAGGGGGGTTTTGATAGTATCGGTGGATTCAAGACCCGAATTTTAACCTGTAGGAGAACACAAGATGTCCACTTCCATCGCAGCCCTGAAAGAAGCAGTTGAACTCGAAAAAACGGCCCTGGAAAAGGTTCGTTCCGCGATTGGATCTGCCAAGCACGACCAAACAAAATCCGTTTTAGAAAAATGTGTTGCCGATAAAGAGCAGATAATTGACACCCTGTCCTGGATAATGATGGCGGAATCTGGCGAAATCCAGCCGGAAGCGATGACAGAAGAAGAAATCGCCGAGGCCAAACCTGCCGGTAAATGCCCTTTCACCGGTCAGTTGGCTGAAATGGGAATCGACATTACCAAAATGGGCGGCAAGCCTGAGGGTATGCCAGGCCACGAATAGATGCTCGGCGTTCCTTGCGGAGGGCTGACGGACTTTGTCGTTGGCCAGTGGGTGATTTAGCGCACCGCTAGTGAGTTCGCTGTTTAAGTTCCATTATTATTTCTAAAGCACATCGTTACGAGTTTCCTTTCCTGTATCAGGCGGGGTTTCAGCTTTTATGGTGTCACCCTGAGCTTGTCGAAGGGGGGCAGCATATTCCACCTTCTGGAAGGCTAAGGTCTGGCAGATAATGGAGAATCAGTTTTAATGGCATTTCGGGCACCAAGAGACTTACTTATTGAATGCGGTGGTTGTGGAATCGAGAACTTGTTCACCGATTACACACCATCGATGCCCGCAGTCTGCAACCAGTGCAGGGAGCGGCAGATCTGGCCCAACTTCAATGAGACCCATTACGAATATCTCTGCCAGGATTGTGGATTCTCTATCTGCCTGAAGCAGTCAACGGCATTTGATTTGGGCAACACACCATGTCGTTGTGGAAAGTTGAAGGTCATCAAGTTAAACCCTTCGACCATCGCTCAGGAGGCCGAAGCCGCAGGAGCTACGGAACTTGAAGAACCCGATCCTTCCAATATTGATACAGGCTATGACTGGTTCCGCTCGGAGCCAGAAGCTGACCCTGGTAGTTCCGATTTCAATGAATTGTTTGACCAGGACCCCGGGCAAAACTGATTCCTGTCCAACCTGCCTGATCGTCTCACCTTAAGGCCGTTTTCTATGACCACCAAACATGCGGTTTCCAGCGAAGCCTGGGGACCCGCCCTTAACCAGAGTGCGTCTTTTTTGCGTGGCCACTCCGGGTTCGTGTTTTGCGGATACCCGGATGCGGATGCCCTTGGCTCTATGTTGTCCCTCGCCCTCTATTTGAAAGAATTGGGTAAGCGGGTTTATATCGTCTGGCCGGGACCCCTCATTGGCAAAACTGATTTTCTGGAAGACATTTTGCGGCATAACGGAGTGCCTCTACTGGACACCGAGGAGCGAATTCGGGAGTGCGCCGTGAAAGTCGATGCCTTGGTGGTCTGCGACACAGCAAATCGCAAACTAGTCCCTCTCTATAAAGAAATCAAACAACATATTCTGGGTGATGGCATCCCCGTGCTGGAAATCGATCACCATTTTGGAACGGATAGCGAACCGATTCACCCAGAGGGGCTGCATTTGTTCCGGCAGGCCAACTCGACGACCGAGATTGCGGCGGAAATTCTCGAAGCCTATGCAAAAGAGGATGACGATGCCCCGGACCCTTTCAAGCGACGCAATATTCTGGTCAGCCTGCTAACCGGTTTGATCGCAGACACCGGCGGCGGCAACGCTTCCATCCGACGGCAGGACTACGATTTCTGGGTGAAGCGGCTCGGGGATCGCCTTGCGCAAAATACAAGACGGATTAAAGTCGATGAAGACCCGGACTCGCCGCACTTTTCAAATCCTGAAGAGATAAAAACGTTTTTGGCAAAATTGTCGGACTCGGAAAGGCAGGGCGTGGAGCGGCTTCAAGGAAGGATCGTTCACGAAAGGGGCGTTGGAGTATTGAACCTTCTGGATACGACACGCACGGAGCTTGAAGTGGCCTTGAAACTGAGCGCCGCCGCTTGGGCGCAAATTCTGGAGACCATGGCCAATGCTATCCCCGAGGTGGCAGGACGTGTGGGCATGATCTATTTTCACGACAAGACTGCAGAAGGCGAGGACTGCTATTTCATCAAGCTGAGAAGGGCGCAGGAATCGACGCTCGATCTCAGGGAAACTGAGAACGACATCCGCGCTGCGTTTGAAAACGGTAGTGTGCTCGGAGGGGGAGGGCACCCCAACGCCATTTCATATCGCATCCGCCTCATCCCGGAAGACCAGTTTCTGGTAAGCATTGAGGCACTCAAAAAAAGTTTAAGGGAACGGTGGGGGGATTGAAAAGAGTAAGTCCTTCTATCGTTACGATTGTTGGAAAATTTTTCTGGATAGAAATTTAAGGGAAGTATTTAAAAAACAGGATGACCTTTTATGACTGAATCCGATAGAGCACAACGTGAGGCGGCGGAGGCGGGGAAGGCTGATCTGCAAAAGGCCAATCTGCTGGGGCATGATCTCCGCAATGCAGACTTAAGCTCCGCAAACCTGCAACACGCCAACTTACGAAAAAGTCGTTTGCAGTCGGCTAACTTA
>JAJDAX010000211.1 GCA_029261615.1 Nitrospinaceae bacterium | reverse complement strand
CGATCTCTTCCAGAATAGCTGCCCTATCGTCACCTACAGAAGTGAACCGTGATACCCACACTCCAATCTCGTTCAACCGGGAAGCCAGATTACGAGAATTGGAGTCCTGTATAAGACCACTGATCACTTCGTTTCCGATCGTCAGGATTTCAGCCTGTGGATTTTCCATCATCTTTTTCAATTTCTCATAATGGCAAGAGTCTCTTGCGGATGTTTATTACCGTCACCCCTGATATACTATACAGAACTCGCTTTAATTCCAATGGAACGTGTTAAGGAGTGCATCAGGCAAGCGAGGAGACCAATATATTGCAATATGAGGCTCTAATGAACGATCTTCAAAAATTATTAGAGGATTTACAAGAGCCCGACCCTTCAGTGCGAAAAAGGGCTACTGCAGCCCTTTGGCTACGCTGGCATGAGGAAGCAGGCAACGAGGCGACATCACGCCTTCAGGAAGGAATTCAACTTCTAAATGACAACCAGTTGAATGATGCCGAAGAGTTGTTTTCCCTACTCGCATCGGATTTTCCGGATTTTCCTGAAGCTCACAACAAATTGGCAACGGTTCTTTTTCTCAACGGAAACTATACCCTTTCAATAGAAGAATGCGAAATCACACTCAAACTCAATCCCCATCACTTCGGCGCCTGGAACGGACTTGGACTGTGTCTGTATCAGACCGGACGATTTCAGGAAGCCATCAAAAGTTTTCAGAAGGCCTTGGAAATCCAGCCTTACTCAAGAACCAACCGAGTTTACATCGCCAAGTGTCGCGGCAAACTAAACTGATCGAACATAAAATTATCCCTAGTGACTTAAGGCTTCAGAATGCGGTTTGACAGCCAACCGCTCACCAGTCATCAGATTTCACAAACCACCTATCGGTTGGATCTGATACGCGGAGCCTTGAGAGGCATCATCACAACTGGTACGCAGACCTTCGTCCTGTTCATCGCCATCCGTTATTTCCAGGCGAGTGACAATGTTAAAGCGTTCATCGGTGCCGCTCCTTTCCTGGGGATGTTCCTGTCGGTGTTCGGATTGCATTACCTGGCGCGCACCGGGTGGAAAAAATCACTTTGCGGAGCCATCCCTGCTGCACTTTGCGGATTGTTTCTGCTAACCTCTTCCGTTTCCAACTCTCTGGCATCTTTTGCAATCCTGACAAGCCTTGGATTTATTTGTCTGCATCTTCTCACACCGTTTCTCACCTCGATATACAACGATAACTATCCAAGCGACAAACGAGGAGCCTTTTATTCCCTGCCCATGATCTTGACCGTCGGAGGCAGTGTGATCTTCGGGTTCTTCGCATCAAAATTAATGGATAATGATCTCGAAGCCTTTCGGTGGGTCATGGTTATTCTGGGTATCGCCGGGCTCGGCAAGGCCTGGGCTATATTCTCGATGCCGTCCAAACCAATTGAATCCCAGACATCTTCGAATCCTCTGGCAAATTATAAATATATTTTTGAGGATCGACCGTTTGGCTATGTTCTTTTAACCTGGTTCATCATGGGCTTCGCCAACCTGTGGGTCCTTCCTTTAAGGGTCGATTACGTCACCAACCCTGAGTATGGCATTGAAGGATCCGCGCTTTTGGTCACATTGCTCATCACCATTATTCCTGACGGTATGCGGGCATTATCAATCCCCTTCATGGCGCGTCTGTTTGACCGGGTCAATTTCATCATTCTACGTATGGCACTGAATCTGGCATTCGGCGTTGGTATTGCTTTGTTCTTTTTTACTAAAGATCCAGGGATCATTGCGCTGGGTTCCGCGCTGATTGGTATCGCTTTCGGAGGTGGCAGTGTGGCCTGGGCTCTCTGGGTTACCAAGTTTGCTCCGCCAGGGAAGGTTGCTGCCTACATGTCCGTCCATGTCAGCCTGACGGGTATCAGGGGAACATTTGGCCCCATGATTGGATTCTGGGCTGTGCACCAGATTGGCCCGGTAAATATAGGCCTTGTCTCTTGTGCGATGATGGTTTTGGCCACCATAATGCTGATCCCTGAAATCAACCATGGCCGCGGCAAGAAACCGCTTAACTGATTTGATTTTAAGCCGTTATGCTAAAATAGAGTTCTCCTTTACTTGATAATTCCGGCAAATGCTCAAGGTCCCTCTTTTAATATAAGGATCCCCTTGGATGACTTCATTATCGCTAAATCTCCAGGCCCTCGATCAATTGATTGCCCGGTACCCTTCGCGTGACCCCGATGGTCGCCGTCTTCTGGAAATTTTAAGACAACTCATTCCAACAACGCAGGACCTTAAGGCCTCTCCGGGATTTTCAACCCAAAAAATCATCAAAGAATTTTACGACCACGAACCCACTGCATCCATTGCTGAACGAGCTGTGGCACTTGAAACCGTACGAGAAGTACTCAATAAAAACCTGTTGGAAATGCTGGACACAAACTCGAACCCATCCGGCATTTTGGTAGGAGACGGGTTTTCTTTTATCGTGCTTAAACGACACAAGTTTAAGCCTTCGGAGCTTGCTTTTCGCCTACCCGAAACCCTGCATCAAGATATTCAGGAAAAGATTCAGCTTCTTAGCGACCAAAGCAAGGAAGAAGAAAAACGACTACAGGTATTGCAACAAAGGGAAGACACCCTGATCAACACACAAACAGAAATTGAAACAAACGATTCCGCAATTCGACAATCTCATGCCGAGCAACTTGAAAGTTTAAAAAACACTCTCGACCTTCAGCAAAGAAAATATGAGGAAGAAACCTCAAGACTCAGAAAAGAGATGGCGCATTTGCAAGACAACCGTTTGACTCGCCAGTCTCAACAAGAGGACCAATTAAAAGAAGATATCCAGGAAAGAATACAACTGGATCAGGCACTTGAAGAACAGTTCCTCAATCTGGAATCCCATCAAAAGGAGTTTGCAATCCTGATTCAAAAACTCAGACAACAGGAAGCGAATTTTCTCCTACTCAAAAACAGGGAACGCAAAAGAGTCCATAAGAGGGAGCTTTATCTAAAAAAATCGACTGAAGCAAACATCGAGCGAATACTGGCATGGGACAAACGGATAACGGAAATCAACCAGTCAGAGTCTGCGCGACGCAAACAACAGGAACAGGATTTCCAGAAAAACCTTCAGGAGTTGCAGCAGGATTTCAAACGGCAGTTAATCCACTTTCAATTGCAGGCAAATGAAGGGGCAGAAAAAAGTTTGAAGCTTGAGGAAGAGCGGCAACAGATCATGATTAAAAAGCAGGCTCTCAGCGGTGAAATCCAGAGCCGCACAGAAGAGTTCCTGAAGAAACGCCAAAAAATTCTTTCGCATAAAGAGGCCTCCCTTCAGGAAAGCCTGGAGCACATAACCCACCTGTCCGGCTTGTTGAACAAAGAAAAAATTCGGTGGCTGGATTCCGTCAAATCTGATGAAGGGACGCTTTACACCCGAGCGGAATTCGAAAGCCTGGTAAAGGAACAGGAAAAACTGACTAGAAGCCTTTCAGGACTTCTCGGAAATATTAATGCCCGAAAGAAAGAAGATGAAAGACTTCTGGATAACCAACAAATGGAACTGGATAAAGAGCGGAAGGAGTTGTTCGCTCAAGTCCAGCAGGAGCGGGAAACACTCAAGGAAAGTATCGAGCGGTTAAACCAAAGAGAAGAAAACATAATTGAAAGGGAAACTCAGGAACTGGCACGACTCCATGAGGACTATGAAGACCTTCGATTATCTCTAGAAGTAAACCAGATCGAGAAAAGGGAACGACTTGATGATCGAGAGACCTCTCTTCATCAAAGGGAATTGGAACTTCAGGGATTATTCAAGGAATACCAGGATGCTACTCAGCGTGCGCGCAAGGAGTGGGCGGAACAGGAAGTATCAATTCAGTCGGAACTGGAGGGACTGCTTTCCACCAAATTGGAACAGGATACGCTGCAAGCTGA
>JAJDAX010000210.1 GCA_029261615.1 Nitrospinaceae bacterium | reverse complement strand
GATTGCGCTTCATCAGCAAGCGACATGGATTCCTCGTATTCTGGCTGGGGGCCAGTTCACTTTGATCCTGTTGGGGTGGTATAATGTTCAGCATCCGTACCTCATCCCGCCGTCACCTCAATTTGGTTACCCGGGCTTGACTCTGTACGATGCCGCAGCCTCTGGCCCTGTGCTCAACAGCCTGGCTTTCGCTTTGATTATTGGTTCGCTGCTAATTTTTCCGTCGATGTTTTTTCTATTCAGGGTTTTTAAAGTACGCGCCTGACAAAAATACAATAAGCGTCTTCGTTATCCAAAAAACTTCAGATTACTTCCATTTTGTCTGCCTCTAGGGCCACACTTACCAATAGAGGCCATTTTTTAATTTTGATTGTTAAGGAGTACCCTTCCGATGGAAGGAATAAAAATCATTTGCCAAAATAAAAAAGCTCGGCACGAGTACCATTTGGAAGACCGCTTTGAAGCGGGTCTGGTCCTTTTGGGAACTGAGGTCAAAGCGCTAAGAGACGGGCGTGGCAATCTGGTGGACAGTTTCGCCGAATTTGAAAATGGCGAGGCCTACCTTTACAACTGCCACATCAACCATTACTCCCCGGCCCACCAGTTCAATCACCACCCGACACGAAAACGCAAATTGTTGATGCACAAGTCGGAAATTTCAAGGTTGATTGGTAAAACCCGCGAGAGGGGTACCAGTTTGATTCCTCTAAAAATGTATTTTCTAAGGGGACGTGTGAAGGTGGAGCTGGCATTGGCTCAAGGTAAGAAATTACACGACAAGCGGGAAACCCTAAAACGGAAAGAAGCCGAGCGTGAAATGTCGCGCGCGATTAAGTCGTTTAACCGTTAGGTCGCTGAAGGCGCTTCTTCCAATTTCGGCTGCTGGTGGAACCGGATCACCACAATTACACCACCGATAGCGACCATCGCCCCAAGGTATCCCATCACCGAGATGGACTCAGGTCGAATCCACTCTGGAAACATTGCCGGGACAATTTGCATTAGGAACATCGTAATGAATGGATTGAGGGCAACAATTACGCTAATCAATGAAAGTGGTATGTATTTTATCGCCTCGGTCAGGCAACCGTAAGCCAATAGGGTATTGATCCCAAGGACCACCAATAAGGCACCGCCTGCATTTGACACCTCGTTGAAGTCGCTCCAGTTGACAAGCCCCACCAACACAAGAGCTGCGGTGCCATAGACCAGCAGATTGAGATCTTGTGAAGAATAGCGGTCCTGTAGTTTTTTCTGAAATGCCATGTAAATGGCCCAGGTCAAGGCCGCCAGCGTGATGACTATGTTCGCCATAAAATATTGATCGTGACCATTCGTACTCACAGCTTGTTCCTTGAAAAACAACCAGAATCCGAGGCCCGCAAGAATCAACCCTGATACCTGAAGTCGGTTGATGGTCTCATTAAAGTAATAAACTCCAATCAGAACCAACATAACTGGCGCACTCTGGATCACCACAGCGGAGTTGGATGGACTACTCAGTCGAATCCCTTCCATAAACAAAAAATAATTTGCAGCCAGACACACTCCGGAAAGCAATCCGATTGCCGGGGGCTTGGTCAAAATTTTCCAAGGCTCACTTTTCCGAGCCCATAAAATGGTGAACAAAACAAGAAAAGCAAAAGTGAATCGGAACCAGACAACTGTTCCAGATTTAAATTCGTTAAGAGCAGCGTCCATGAGAATTGGCAGCATTCCCCACAAAGAGGCTGTAACACTGGCAAACCCCACACCCTTTAAAAACCGGGAGCGAGAAGCGATTTCACTATTTGTCGTCACGTCTCACCTCAAATCAACTTTGAAAAGTTTTTGAGGATAGCAAGACCAAGCGTTTGACTTTTTTCTGGATGAAATTGAAATGCGTAGAGGTTGTCCTTATGGATTCCCGATACAAAGTCGACTCCGTAATCGGTTGTTGATGCCACAATATCTGGATTGTCCGGCACAACATGAAACGAATGGACAAAATAAAAATAAGATTCCGGAGGAATCCCTTCAAAAAGGGGACAAGGGTTTTGAAACTTGAGCGTGTTCCAGCCCATGTGCGGCACTTTTAAGGCGTCGCCGTTTTCTGAGCTTTGGTTGTCATCAAAGCGCACTACTTTTCCGGGGAGCAGGCTCAAACCCGGAACATTGCCAAACTCCGAACTTTGCTCGAATAACAGTTGCAACCCAAGGCAGATACCCAGAAAAGGTTTTCCGGATTCTACAAATTTACGAATCTGAGGAACAAGGTTGAGTTCTTCAAGGTTGTGCATGCAGTCTTTGAACGCCCCGACTCCGGGCAGAACCATCGCATCGGCATTTAAAATGATATCCGGGTTACGCGTAACTTCGGCAGGAACGTCCACCGCTTCGAACGCTTTTTGAACTGACCGCAGGTTGCCCATGCCATAATCGATAATGGCGATCATTCAGAGCTTACCTTTGGTCGATGGAATTTCCTGAGAACGTGGGTCGAGAGAACTGGCCTGGTCGAGCGCACGAGCAAATGCTTTGAAAGACGCTTCGACGATGTGGTGCAGGTTGCTCCAGTAAGGGGAATTGATGTGGAGCGTCACGCCGCTGTTGGCAGAAAAGGCCTGATAAAATTCGGAGACCAATTCGACATCAAACTGCCCCAGCTTTGACTTTGGCAGGTCGAGATTAAAAACAAAAAATGCGCGACCGCTGATATCCACAATCACTTCGGCCAGGGCTTCATTGAGCGGAATTTTTGCCTGCGCGAAACGACGGATACCTCGCTTGTCACCCAGCGCCTTGAGAAAGGCTTCACCCAAAGTGATGCCAATGTCTTCAACCGTGTGGTGAAAATCAATATGCGTGTCACCTTTGGCTTTCACGACCAGATCAAAATGACCATGCTTCGCGATCTGCGCCAACATGTGGTCGAGAAAAGGTATGGGAGTTTCAATTTCCTGCTGGCCGGTACCGTCCAGATTGATAGAAACTTCGATTTCCGTTTCCGAGGTGGTGCGTTTGACTTGAGCTTTGCGTTCCATCAGGGGGTAGCTTTAACTCCAATATTGCGGGTCTCTTTAACAGGGTCTGCTCCCGATTCACCATTGGCTTCAACGGGATTACCATTACTGTTCCCCTGTCCTTTAGTTTCTGTAGTATCAGTCGCGGCATCAGGGTTCACAACTTTCTGGTAAAAGTCACGAGTGGCCTTTGTCAGCATTTCTTCATCCAGTCCAAGGTCCTTGCGGATAATTTTCGGCGCTCCTTGTTCAACCACGATATCCGCCACGCCAAAGGTTTTGATGTTGAGTGCCTGGTTGATGATATTGTCGTGCAGAGCTTCCAGAACAGCAGAACCGAATCCGCCCGGCCGCGAGTGCTCTTCCACTGTTATCATGCATTTTGTTTTGAGAGCGTATTCGACCATCAACTTTTCGTCGATGGGTTTTGCAAATCTGGCATTGATGAGCGCAACACTAAGGCCGTCGGCCTCGAGATTTTTTACCACTTCGCGACAACGCGGGACGACATGACCGAATGCGACAACAGCGATGTCGGTTCCATCCTGCAACACTTCGCCCTTGCCGATTTCCATGATTTTCATTTCAGGATTCAATTCCAATCCTTCGCACGCATCTCTCGGAAATCTGATCGCCGCAGGTCCTGGGTGATAAATTGAGGTCTTCAACATATCTCGTAATTCGTTTTCGTCTTTCGGCCCCATGATAACCATGTTGGGCAATGTACGCAGGTAGGCG